>NZ_JAJAFY010000089.1:0-7393 GCF_025384885.1 Photorhabdus kleinii | reverse complement strand
CCTATGGATTTCAAGATGCATCGCGACGGCCAGGGAGCGAATCCCCGGGAGCATAGATAACTCTGTGACCGGGGTGAGTGAGTGCTGCCAACAAAGAGGCAACTTGAAAGATAACGGGTATAGTGGTTTTACGTTTAATGAACATTAATCATAGCCGGTTTTAGTTTTAATGATGTTGTTTTACCGGTAATCCTGAATAGTTTTAATAAAGTATCCTCTTTATGTTTTTACGGATGATCAACCCTTTTGTCAGGGTTTCAATATTGCCAGATTAACCGTTTTGTCCATGTTTTTTATCGCATTATATTTAGGGTTTTCTTCTTGACAGCCTCTGAAGGACGGGGTTTTACGGCGCATTGGATAAAATAGCAGAGTGAGGAATGTGTATGCCCAGAATTATGACAGATCACCGAAGTTGGAAACAGAACTGAATTAACAAGGTCTTGGCTACTATCATCAGTGGGCTACGTTCAATGACGCTTGTTTTGTCTTGCGTGTGTCTATTTAACTCTAAATGTGTGTTTTCAGATACATAGTTCATAAGATTCTAGCTAACTCTAAATGTGTGTTTTCAGATACATAGCTCACAAAAAACTTGCTCGTAATATTAAGAATCATTACGTTAGATCCCGTTTTCCCCTCTACTTCTGGTGGGGCTACGGGTGAAAGCCAATTAATTGAACCTTTTTAAGGAGATAAGATATGAAAAACTTACAAAAAGCTATTCAGGAAAACTCTGTAAACTTGAAAAATCAGAAAAATCAGAAAAACTCTGACCTGCTTGATGCCGTTCGTGGCGGAAAACCTGGTGAAGGCTGGGTTCGTGTTGGTTGGACAAGGACATTTTAAAAACTGTCTCATATATTAGGTTTTATTATGTTAGTTTACCTTCCCCCCTCCTCTACTTCCGGTAGGGTTACGGATGGAATCCAATTAATTGAACCTTTTTAATGGGATAAGTATAGAAAAATTACAAAAAACTATTCAGGAAAATGCTGCAACCCTGAAAAACCAGAAAGCATTTGATGCTGTTCGCGGCGAAAAAACTGCTGAAGGCTGGGTACGTAAATAGTGGCTAGCTGAAGAGAATTTGATGTCGTACAACGTGCGGCCAATGGCCGCACATTTTTGTCAATTTACCTCACGATTTACTGACTATGTCAAAAATCAACCATTTAGAAGTAATTCTCAAAATAAGCGAGCGCTGTAATCTAAACTGCTCGTACTGTTATGTGTTTAACATGGGAAGCGAGGTAGCATTAAATAGTGCCCCTGTCATTTCCTGCAACACCATAATCGAGCTTAAATGCTTTTTAGAAAGGGTTGTTGAAGAAGCTAACCCGGACTCGATACAGATTGATTTTCACGGTGGCGAACCGATGATGCTCAAGAAAGAGCGTTTCGTTTACCTGTGTGAAATGCTTCGTTCTGGAGATTACAAAAACGCAGAATTACGTCTTGCATTGCAGACTAATGCAACTTTAATCGATGATGAATGGATAGCAATTTTTGAAAGATTCGGGGTTGTTGTAAGCATTTCCATAGATGGCCCGAAACACATAAACGACAAATATCGCCTCGATCACAAAGGACGCAGCTCATATGAGGCAACCTTAAACGGGTATCAAGCTATGTGCGCAGCTGCGAAAGAAAGAGATATTCTTCCCCTCCCTCCCGTGCTTTCTGTTATTGATCCCGAGGCCAACGGTAAAGAGCTTTTCGAACATCTTTATCATGATATGCAGTGCAGAAGCTTTGATTTCCTGCTACCTGATTGCAACTACGAAAACCCAACTAATACAGAAGGGGTTAAGCGTTTTCTTACGGCCATCTGTGATGCGTGGTTTGAACAAAACGATCCTGATTGTGATGTAAGAATTTTATCCAGTCATCTTACTAGATTGACGGGGGCGTCAGGGTATATAGCATTGGGAATTACGCCGCAAACTGAAGAGTACAAAGCCGTAGCTATAACGGTTACGTCCACTGGTGATATTTACATTGATGATACGTTGCGCTCAACGCTTTCAGAGTTATTTACGCCGATAGGTAACGTTGCAAATGCGACTTATGCGCAGGTAGTAAACAGTCCACACATGCGCGAATTGCTCAAAATTGAATCTTCTTTACCTGATGATTGCCAAGGGTGTATCTGGAAAACCGTTTGTGCTGGTGGAAGGCCTGTAAACAGGTATTCGCGAGATAATGCTTTTAACAATAAAACGATTTATTGCGATGCAATGCAAACGCTACTCGGTCGTGGAGCAGCTTACCTTGTAGAGCTTGGCCTAAGCGAAACTGAGATCGCAAAAAACATCGGAGTTGCTGAAAATGAATAAAGTTCTGAGCGCGTGTGTTGCACTGTGTCTTACTGTAATTCCCGCTGAAGCAGTAAAGGCAGATATTACTTTGCCGATTGTTTACCTTGACCATGCGATCCCAGCAGTGTCTCTCAATATCAATGGTAAAGATGTTAACAGGCTTGCAATTGATACAGGGGCTCCCAAAGCCTTTTATCTCCCTCAATCCGTTTTTGATTCAATTTTTCCGGAGCGTAATCATCGAACAGCAACCGTACGTTCCAGTGATGTTTTTGGAATTGAGCAGTCTACTGTAGAGGCAAAAGCAGCGAATATTACTGTTAACGGAAAAAGCTTTTCCGCTGTTGATGTTGAAATCTTCAAACCGTGGGGTAACGGCATGTTAGACGACAACGGACAACCTATTATAAATGGGGTGTTAGGGTTGGGTGTCGTCAAAAATAAAACGCTTATTATCAACTACGCTTCAAAGTTCCTGACGATAGCCGACAATCTTAAAGTTCTTCCTGATGGTTACCGCTGGCAAGCTATCCCGTTCATTCGTACAGATAATGGGATAGAAATTAGTGTGTTGTCTGACAATAAGAAGATACGTCGTATGCTTATTGATACTGGTTCAAGCCATACAGTGCTTTTTACGCGTTCAAGGAAAGGGTGTGTTGATCTCTCGCAGTCCTGCCCAAAGCAAACCATTGTGACGCCTGACGGAGTTAAGCTCTCTGCGCTCCTCTTTCAAGTTACTGATGACCGGATAAATTTTGATGGCTTGTTAGGTGATGATTTTCTTTCAAACAGGGTTCTCATCATATCGAATGATCGGCTACTGATTAGTTTACCTAAATAACAATTAAGGATTATAAGGATTGTTGGTGAATGGTTTATTTCGCAAAGAGGCTATTTCTCATAGTGAAAACGCTTGGATTGGTAGGCATACTCTTAACATCCCTCGATCGGCAAGAACCCCCCTTATTCTGAGTGTCGCGACTGGCGCAATTCTACTTTCTTGTCTCATTTGGGGATCTTACGGAATCAATGTAGGAGCGTCAGGGAGGGTGATTTTTAATCCTAACGCACCCTCCCTCGTTTCTCCTATGGATGGTATAACGGAGAGTTCAAGTGTCATCGATGGCCAACAGGTTAGCTCAGGTCAGGGAATCATGGTTGTTTCGCATGAGATAAAAACTAAATCAGGGTTGATTTCTCAAAGGGAACGTGCCGCACTGACAGAGAAAAAACAATTACTTACTAAGAAATTAGCGTTACTAGAGAAGGAGAAAGAAAGCGTTCTCATAAAGATACCTGCCGCTATAGCTAACAAGAAAACCGAGCTGGCGCAGCTGCAGGAGCTACTTTCGATTAACCAGGCTGCTTTTGCTGATTCACAGAAGAAATATAGCTCGTTTGTAAAGCATAGCAAAAGAGGCGTTATCTCTGAAATGATGATGCATGAATCTCGACAGGAAGTTTTGAGCATTAATGAAAAGGTACAAAATACCTCAGTAAACATCACCAAAACACAGGCTGATATCATCACTCTTGAAACTGAAATTGATACAAAACTTCATGAAGCAGAAGAAAAAATAAACAATGTGCATCAAGAACTCACACAAATCTCTCAGGAGCTGGCGCAGCTGGATGGTGCTGAGCGAATAGAAATCATCAGCCCGATAGATGGAAAGGTGGCAGGGGTAGATAAGATGCCCGGGGATAGTATCAAGCGCGGTGATGTTCTGGCGGTAGTTATACCTAGTGGTGCAATGCCTGTTTTCAGACTTCAGGTAGGGGCTGAATCTGCTGGTGAAATAAAAATAGGACAAGAGGTAAAGTTGCGCGTGGCTGCTTATCCGTGGAGAAGATACGGAAAATTTACTGCTACGGTTGCCTCAGTATCAGAGGCAGCAATTAAACAGGGGAATGGCATGTATTTCACTGTAATAGCTATTCCTGAAGAGCGTCTTGGTTTGCCATTAAAACAGGGAATGCAGGTTGAAGCCTCAATCCTAACAGGTAAGAAAAGCCTGTACAGCTGGTTGTTTAGAGTGGTTGATTAAATTTATGAGTAAGTATGTGAAAGATCTTTTTGTGGCGTTTTCTTTTGGGAAATCCCTTCCGGTAATCATTCAGTCTGAAGTTTCAGAATGTGGGCTTGCCTGTATCGCTATGATCGCGGGTTATCATGGCTTCAATACTGACCTTCTTTCTATGCGAAAGCTTTTTGAGGTTTCACAGCATGGTATGAGTCTTAAGGAGATGATAATCGTAGGAGAAAAATTAGGGTTATCGTCTTGTCCGGTAAGGGTAGAGTTGGAAGAACTACGTTCGCTTTCGTTACCTTGTATTTTGCACTGGTCGTTTAATCATTTTGTCGTACTCAAAAAGCTATCCCGAAAAGGCGCAGTGATCCATGATCCGGGCATTGGCGAACGAAGAATAACCCTTTCTGAACTATCAAATTGCTTCACAGGCGTAGCGCTTGAAATGAAGCCCGGCGCTACGTTCGAGCGAAAAAAAGTATCTTCAACGCTTTCTATAAGGGATATGCTGGCCGGGATAGAAGGTAAGGGAGCTGTGATAGCACGGCTTATTGCAATATCAGCGGCCATAGAGCTTGTTACGTTGCTTATCCCCGCTTCTTCACAATTCGTTATAGATAACATTCTTAGCACGAGTAATATGTTTGCTCTTAATGTTATCTTGGCTGCTGTTGTTGCCTTGCTTTTTATGCGAATGCTGCTCACATGGCTTCGTGACTGGATTATTACCGCTGCTAAATATTCTATTGGTTTAAGCTGGTCTGAAGGTTTTTTGAGCAAGCTAATTAGCCTTCCTGTTACCTATTTTAAAAAACGTTATCTGGGGGATATCGCATCGCGCCTACAATCCCTAAACCAAATACAGGAAGCTTTTACCGCGCGCATGGTAAGCGCCATTCTCGATGCTGTGATTACAGTTTCATTGCTGGTGGTTATGAGCCTTTACAGTGTGGTTCTGTGCGCTAGTGTAGCTTTTCTCGCATTGCTCTATGCTCTCATAAAATGGTTTTGTTTTGGGATGTACAGAAGCGCCTTGGCTGAATCTATTAATAAAACAGCCGTTCAAAGCTCACATTTTATAGAAACCGCTCGCGGCGTTTCAGCAATCAAAATGCTGTGTCTGAGTTCTAACCGAAAAATCAAATGGCTTAACCTCTCAACTGAAAGCATTACTGCGAGTATTAAGCTTTTTCGTATTGATCTTGCGTTCCGGCTAATTAGCGCGTTTGTAACCGGACTGGTGGCGTGTCTGGTTATCTATGTTGGTGCACAGCTGGCTGAAAACGGTTTTTTTACTGCTGGTGTCTTGTTTGCTTTCATGATGTACGCTGATATGTTCATCCAAAGGACGATAAATTTTTGTGATGCTGTGTATGAATTTAAGATGCTCTCAATGCACACAGATAGGCTTAGTGATGTAGCGCTTACTGAAAGCGAAGACATGCACCTCAATGCCTCTCAAAACTCATCTGTAGAGTTTTACGGAGGATTAGAAATATCATCGTTGTCTTTTGCTTACTCAGCCCATGACCCTTATGTTTTTGAGGGATTATCTTTTGTTGTCGAACCAGGCGAAAGTATCGCGTTTGTAGGTTCATCTGGCTGCGGTAAATCAACATTGCTTCATGTTCTTGCTTCGTTGCTTGAACCTGTTGAAGGTGTTATAAGTATTAATGGTATACCCATATCTAACATTGGTCTTGAGGCTTACCGTAAGCATGTTTCCTATGTTATGCAGGATGATTTTTTGTTTACCGGATCGTTGCAGGAAAACATTACTTGTTTTGCCGAACGGGCGGACATTGAATTTATGCATGAATGTGCAAGAGTGGCTGCTATTCATGATGAAATCGAGGTTATGCCAAACGGATATAATTCTATGGTTGGGGATATGGGTAGCGCGTTATCAGGAGGTCAGAAACAACGAATCTCCCTCGCTCGGGCGCTTTATAGAAGACCTAAGATTCTCATATTGGATGAATCTACATCTGCCCTTGATATCGAAAACGAGAGGAAAATTAACGAAGCTGTTAAGGCCATGAAGATAACGCGTCTTTTTGCAGCTCATAGGCCGGATACTATCGCTGTAGCCGACAGAGTTTTTGATATAGTTAATGGTGTCTTTATGGACCCTCAAGAATATCTGCAATTTCTCAAGTGCGGTGATAGCTGACGTGGGTACATCATTAACAGGTAAGGTGGTTGAACAAGTAGCCCACCAAAAACGATAAACCCGGATTTAAAAAGTATCAGTAATTAAAAAAATAATGAAAAGGATTTTCAAACATCCTTTTCATCACAAGCAGGATAATCTCCCAGTGTTACCCGGCTGGAAGAAAAAAATTCCCACGATTATATTCTAATACCTCTCATTCCTGTAACGATTATCTAATCTATTCACGACAAAGTTTACTTCAGGTTAAAAGCGTTAATAAAATCATCCCCTTTGGGAAAATACACTTTCTGATTAAATGACCCATATTATTATTTTCATTTTTTCCAAAAAGAGATATAAGTATTCACAGCGTTAATTTTTATTTCTCATTTTTCACTGATGGTTTTATAATAAGCCAGTTTTAAACTATTTTAAAAGTCATCGTGTTAATCCTTGGTTTTAATCGGGATAAAGTTTTAACCGTTGTTTTAACCACTTTTAACGCCTGATTTTTAACAAATTTAATCATCATGGCATATACCCAATAAACTTCAAAATGCAGTTTTTAGCACCTGAAAATGGTCGTTAATTCTGGACGTCAGCGAGTCCGCTATATCAGGTAGCGTTGTAGTGAAAAATTTGAACACTTTGTCTCGAAATTCATGTTTATCCGCGAAATAACGGTTATTTCGAACCTGTTCATTCATGACCTTCCATAATCGCTCTATCGGGTTTAAATTTGGGCTGTATGGAGGAAGGTAATGTCATTCAATATTGCTAACATAAGCCCACTCCTTCACAAGATGAGCTTTGTTGTAACCCGCCCCATCCACAATAAGATGAATTTTTTGATGATAGTCAGGATAAGACTTTCTTATTTCATT
>NZ_JAJAFY010000088.1:0-8095 GCF_025384885.1 Photorhabdus kleinii | reverse complement strand
TTGATGATGTAAAAGTGGTTTAGTGAATATAATTAGATGTGGAATATATTCAGGAACTCACAAATATAATATTTGTTGACTTAATTGATAGGGTTTTAATTAATCGATTTAATAGTGAAATATGTACATTGTATCCAAAATTATTTATTTTTTTCATAATGATATTGATGCTTGATAACCGTCTATTCTATTAATCCTTATGTGTATACCCGTCATCTTTCAAGTTGCCTCTTTGTTGGCTGCACTCACTCACCCCGGTCACATCGTTATCTATGCTCCCGGGGATTCGCTCCCTTGCCGCCGCGATGCATCTTGAAATCCATAGGGTATAGTAAATTCAAATAATATTTTTATAATTAAATTTTAATTGGAATGCATGTGATTTTTTAGAATTAAAAATAGGGTTTTATAGGTTTTTGTTTTTTAACGCAAAGGATTAATTTGATTTTTACATAAAAAATTAATTTATTTAAATGGTTTTTACTTGCAATAATATGGATGATTTAAAATTATCTTTTTAAAATGTCAGGGTTTAATAAAGTTTTTGGCTGATGGGTGAACTTATTTATAAGCGGATTTAATAATTTACTATAAAAACATGGAATGGAAAAACTAATGAGTTATTTAAAGGAATATGAAATTGTTTATTCATAGAGTAATAATATTTCGGTTGTTAGTTAAAACCGGAGTGGTTTAATTCTATTTTCATACAGTAACTATACCAAAGGGGATTGAAACATGATGTATTCAATTAAAGGTGTCCAATATCAAACGTTGGTAAATATCCCTAAAAATATTGGGTTAGGATATTCGAAATGGAGTGATGGTAAAGTTCACCTTGTTAATGGTGACTTCCTATTTTATGGCTCTATTGATATTAAAGGTGAGAATGGGCCTATCAATAAAGAAACGGAAGTTGATGCTAACTGGACAGTGAAATTTAATGAAATGCCTTGTGATAGTCAGGGTAATATCTTGCTCAAATCTCACTGGCTTAGTCCGGCGAGCAATGATAGCTGGCTTATAAAAGATAAAATGCGGCTCATGATCCTTTGCTCAAAAGAACCAACTCATCGATTGATTCTTGAGACCGGTGAAATCATTGATAATAAAGTTGACAACGATTATCTTCGTGACATGATATTTTCCTACACCATACTACGGCGCTAATAGAAAACAATGTGTTGAATTTAAAAAATGCTCTGATATTTTCAGAGCATTTTCTTAATTATAGAGATAATCCACCATTGTTCAGATAGAGTGGAATATGAGATACATGAGAAAACAACCTAATGTTTTTATTTAATGATGGAAATGGCTACTGAAATGGTTTATATAAGTGATTGATGTAATGGTTATATTTTGGAGGTGAGTCATTATAATCTTATTGGCTAATAAGATAAGTGAGTAGAAATAAAATAACTCATGAGTAGAGAGATTTGATTGAAATAGTGGCGGAAAATAATCATTTTTTACCTGTAGTATTTATATTCGATCTCGTAATAACAGTGATATATACCCTATGGATTTCAAGATGCATCGCGGCGGCAAGGGAGCGAATCCCCGGGAGCATAGATAACGATGTGACCGGGGTGAGTGAGTGCAGCCAACAAAGAGGCAACTTGAAAGATGACGGGTATAGATTATATTTTTAATTAAGCTAATTATGTTACTGAAAATATGAGTTGGAAACTTGATAAATTGGGTAACACTGAATTTTTTAATATTTAAACTCCTGGTGGAATTAGTGCAATTGTAGGCGTGTTGAATGATGTCACTATTGGAAAAGGCTGCGAGATGAAAAGGTACTGATTTGTTGATGACCGAGTTCAGTGGGGTGGTTCCATTATCATTGAACATTTTACAGGCAACAATTCTCACTTGCTGCATAGATTTTAGGACAGACGACCTAAGTATGTGATGGTATTTTTGTTGCTACCTTATTTTTACCCTTTTTTTGAAGTGAGTTGTAATTAATTGATTTTATGGATAAATTAATTATCGCTTATAAAAAGGGTTTTTTACTTCTTAATAGCTATGCTATTTAAAAATCAGCAGGTTAAAGTTAATATGTAACCGTGTACTGCCGTACAGGCAGCTTAGAAAACAAGCATTTATTGCGGCAATGGCTGGAGAAATTGATGCCTTGCAAACAACTGCTCAACAATTGAGTCATGTGGCACGATGAATATTCTTTTAGTATCTCAGTGCAACAAACGTGCGCTAACAGAAACTCGTCGAATTTTGGATCAATTTGCTGAACGTAAAGGTGATAGAACTTGGCAAACGGCTATCACACAGGAAGGTTTAAATACTTTGTGTAAGCTATTGCGTAAAACGGCACGTCGTAATACGGCGGTTGCTTGCCATTGGATAAAAAGTGGCGGCCAAACTGAGCTGTTATGGATAGTCGGGAATTTGCGACGCTTTAACTCACGGGGAGTTGTACCTACTAAATACGACACAACGTGATGTGCTGAAAAGTCAGGATGAAAATCACTGGCATAGTGTAGAAGCTATCAGCTTATTGGCGGCGATTGCCGGGTTATTTCATGATTTTGGTAAAGCTAATGCGTTGTTCCAGCAAGGTTTACGAGAAGATGGGCGGTTTCAACCGTACCGACATGAATGGGTGTCTTTGCGTTTATTTCGGGCATTTGTTGATAAGCAAAATGATAAGGAGTGGCTGACTTCGTTGAGTCAGATTGAGCCTAGTGATGAGGATAAGATTCTTTCCCGTTTGGTTAAGGATGATATCGATAAAAAATATACAAACCCTTTTACTAATTTACCGCCATTGGCAACCACTGTCGCTTGGCTAATCCTCTCTCATCATCGTCTTCCTGTTTATCCTAGTTATGACGATCGATATGTACGCAGACCACAATTAAAAGATATTGATAGTTGGCTGATTAACCACTTAGAACCGTCATGGAACTCAATCAACATGGATAATAAGGTCTGGAGTAATCAGGATAAACGTGATGTCTGGATATTCCCAAATGGTACACCTATCCGCAGTCAGACTTGGTGTCAGAAAGCCCAAAAATTTGCGCGAAGAGCACTGCAATCAACGTCATTATCGCAATATGGCAATCTGAACCAGCGTTTCACCAGTCAATGTCTCGACTGGTTTTAATGCTGGCCGATCATCATTATTCATCGTTGCCTGCAACTTTGGGTTGGCAGCATGTCAACTATGATGTGTTTGCCAATACTGATAAGACCACCGGTAAGTGCAAGCAGCGATTAGATGAACACAATATTGGTGTTGGGCAGAATGCTTTATTACTGGGGAGAAGTTTGCCACATATTCGTAAAACGCTGCCTGTGATTACTCGGCATAAAGGATTTAAACAACGCAGCAGAGATGAAAAATATCGCTGGCAGGATCAGGCATTTGATGCGGCATGTGCTTTACGTGAACGTTCAGTAGAACAAGGTTTTTTTGGCATTAATATGGCTTCTACTGGTTGTGGTAAAACTTTTGCTAATGCACGCATCATGTATGGATTAGCTGATGAAAAACAAGGATGCCGTTTTTCTATCGCGTTAGGGTTAAGGACGTTAACGTTACTAACAAAGCGAGAAAGGAAGAATCTTGGCGTTCTGAAACTATCATGATTTATCCTAATACTGCTGTGCAGTACTTTGGTAGCACTAAGCCACAAATTACCTCTTATCTTAACAATATGCGGGGTGGACGAGTTTATCTTTTACCATGCTCAGCTCCTGAATGGAAAAATATAACTAAACCACCTATGAAGCACAGGTCTATTTTTGATCTGGGCTGTGAGTTTGTATCATTAGTCCGTAGCACTATTTGGCAGATGCAACGGTATTTGTTGAATGTACAAAAATATGAAAACACGTTAGAGATCCGGCAATGTCGTCAGGAATATGTTAATGAAATTATTGATATTTTGTTTAACTATGTCGTCGACATACAAAATTTGATTGAGCTTAAAGGCTGGAGTGCTAATGAAGATTGTGAGTTAAAACGTGCTCAACAGCTTTGGCTTGATCCTTATCGCTGTCAGCAAGATGAAACGTTTAAATTTGAACGCGAAGGTGGTGATTGGAAAAAAGAAATAGCCGCAGATTTTAGTTACTGGCTGAATCAGAATTTAAAACATGAGCGGTTAGAAATGGGGTTATCTGAACGTCGTGAGTGGGCTTCTGTGTTTAAAGAGCGGCTACGTGAATTTGAGGATGAATTGCCAGAGGTACAGTTATGAGCCATTTAATTATTTTACATCATATTCGAGTAGAGAATGCTAATGCTATTACTGGCTTAACCTATGGTTTTCCAGCAATTACTCACTTTCTTGGATTTACTCATGCTATCTCACGTAAGCTACAAAAAAGCCATAATCTAAAACTGGAAAATTGTGGTGTAATTTGCCATAACCACCAACTTCATGCATATCGGTCCGATCCAATTAAAGATAAAGTTTTTGCATTAACTCGCAATCCGTTAACTAAAGAAGCAAAAACGGCAACGATTAATGAAGAAGGTCGTATGCACATGATAGTTTCTTTATTAGTAGAATGTTCTGGTGAAATTGCTGGTGATGCAGAGGCTAACGACTTGGAACAATATTTACTAGAAATATGTCCAACTCAGCGACTAGCAGGTGGTACTATTACTGAAATTACTAAAGTTAATGTTATTGCTTTTCCGCAGGAAGAACGGGAAACCCGTAAGTTAATGCGTCGTTTATTGCCGGGTTTTATCTTGTTAGATCGCTCTGAATTGTTAGCTAAACACTACGAAGAATTAAAACAGAATAATTCTCAGATAGAAATGATTGATGCCTGGCTTGATTTTTCAACGATAAAAATGCGGGCTATTCCTGTTCGTGAAGATAAGCAACCTGAAATTGGTGATTCTGCCTATTGGGAATATATTCCTAAACCCGGTTCTGGATATTTAGTTCCTCTGATGACAGGTTATCAGACAATATCACCGTTATATCCCGCCGGGAAAGTAGATAAAACCCGTGATCCTAATACTCCATTTTGTTTTGTAGAAGCAATTTACGGAGTAGGTGAATGGAAAAGCCCACACCGTATTGATGATATTCGCCAGTTACTCTGGTGTTATGACTATCAAGAGGGAGAGGGTGTCTACAGGTGTTGTAATCAACAGACTATTTCCCGTCAATCCAAACCCAATAAGAAAGTAAGAATAATCGACTGATTAATTTAAAGAAGGATATCTACATGTCTAAATCAACAATTAAAACGGCCTCTGTACTGGCATTTGAACGTAAATTTTCTAATTCTGATGCTGTTATGTTTGCTGGAAATTGGAAACAAATTGACGGTGAATGGCAACCTATCGCTATTCAGGAAAAAGCTGTCCGGGGGACGATTTCTAACCGCTTGAAAAACGCTTTAACCAGCGATCCAGCTAAATTGGATGCAGAGATCCAAAAAGCAAACCTGCAACGTGTCGATGTTGCCGCATTGCCTTTTGATACTGATACCCTAAAAGTCAGTTTCACATTACGGGTTTTAGGCAATCTTTCAACACCATCAGTATGTAATGACCAGGATTATCAAGCTGAACTGGCAAACGTGATCAACGGTTATATTGCTGAACAGGGTTTCAAAACGCTTGCAGCACGTTATGCAGAAAATCTGGCTAATGGACGGTTCTTATGGCGTAACCGAGTTAGAGCAGAAGAAATTAAGGTTCGCGTAAGTGGTAAGAGTGGCAAATGGTGGGAGTTTGATTGCGAAGATTTTAGCTTACGTGAATTCAGTCAGGTGGAAGGTGATTTAGCTAAACTTGCTGCTGAAATTGAGGAAGGATTGGCTGGCGATAGATCAACATTTTTCAACGTTGAAGCTTTTGTTCGTTTGGGGCATGGGCAGGAAATTTTCCCTTCTCAAGAGTTGATTCTCGATAGTAACAGTAAAAAAAGCAAAGTGTTGTATCAGGTCAATGAAATTGCTGCATTGCATTCGCAAAAAGTGGGTAATGCGCTCCGAACTATTGACACGTGGTATCCAGATGCTACGGAGTTGGGCCTTGGCCCAATAGCGGTTGAACCTTATGGTTCTGTCACCAGTCGTGGTAAGGCTTATCGTCAACCTAAAGTAAAAATGGATTTTTATACTTTGTTAGATAACTGGGTCGTTAAAGGAAAAGTACCAGAAGTAGAGCAACAACACTATGTTATGGCGACGTTAATTCGTGGCGGTGTTTTCGGTGAAAAAGGTGAATAAGGGGATCAGATGGATTATTACTTTGAAATCCGCGTTCTTCCTGATCTTGAATTCAGTCAGCAAGATCTTATGGCGGCGCTGTTTGCTAAACTGCATCGGGCTTTGGGGCAGTTAGGAAATGGACAGGTTGGTGTCAGTTTTCCCCGAGCGGGGAAAACGTTGGGGAACACGCTGAGAATTCATGGCTCAAGTGAAACGCTGAATGATTTACAAACATTACCTTGGTTAAAAGGACTCAGGGATTATACTGAGGTGATTGATAGCCAGCCAATTCCTCAAGAAACTAAGTACCATTGTGTCAGTCGAGTACAGGTTAAAAGTAGCGCGGAACGGCTTCGTCGTCGCGCTATTAAAAAGGGATGGTTAACGGAGGAACAAGCTCGGCAGCGTATTCCAATCAGCAAAGAGCAACGTTCTCATTTACCGTTTCTGAGTCTTAAAAGTTTGTCATCAGGTCAAAGCTTTCTGTTGTTTGTCGAACAAGGGCCAATAGAAGACAAACCAACGTCAGGCGTTTTCAGTTCTTATGGATTAAGTTCATCAGCTACCATTCCTTGGTTTTGACCCTTTTTTAGCGGCTAATTATAACTTATTGATTTTATTAAGGGATTGGCCGCTGCTAATAAAAAGGGTTTTTCTGCTTTTTATCATTATGTTCTTTAATAATCAGCAAATTAAAGTTAGTATCTAACAGTTCACTGCCGCACAGGTAGCTTAGAAATGTGCATATTGCAACATTAACTCAGCGTGCACGTTCACTGCCGTACAGGCAGCAAGAATAAAAGAGTTTTGCTTTAATGGCAGAACTCTTTTTTCCCTTGGATTTTGTATTAATAATACCTATTGACGTGTTTATCTTAAGAAATATTTAGGGGATTGAGGACGATGTGCCCGTAGGAAAATAATGTAGCTTTTCCTAATAAATGTATCCGATCTCCATGCAATTCACACATAATGTCTCCACTACGTTTTGACAATTGGCGTGCATACAATCTCTGTTTATTTAAACGGTCGCCCCAAAATGGGGCCAATACACAATGTGATGATCCTGTGACTGGATCTTCTGGCACGCCTTTGGCGGGTGCAAAATATCGGGAAACAAAGTCAATCTGTTGTTCACCATGTGCTGTTATGACAATTCCCGGTAAAGGTAAAGCCGCTAGTTTGTCAAAATTAGGTTTTGTATTTAGGACCTGTTCTGCGGTTCCAAGTAAACAAATGTAACGATTATGGGAGACAAAAAGCTCGGATATTTTCTGGCCCAATGCATTTTCAATATTTTCTTGCAGAGAAGACTCTTTTTTGTAAGTAGCTTTGGGTAAATCAAGTGTATAAGTATCGTTGTCATGATAAACGGCAATATCACCGGAGTGAGTTTGAAATACGATGGGATTATCAGTAACGGATAAATATTCAACCATTACGAAAGCTGTCGCTAATGTTGCATGTCCACACAAATCTACTTCAACTTTGGGTGTAAACCAACGTAAATGGTTACCGACAAGAAAAGCAGTTTCGGAGAGATTTATTTCCGTAGCAATAGATAATAGAGTTTCATCAGGAAGCCAATTATCTAATATAACAACGGCGGCTGGATTGCCAGAAAATGGGTGATCTGTGAATGCATCAACATGATAAATGGGTAATAAAGTCATTTGCATCTCTCTTAAACAGATTTAGCTATGAAAAGGGGGATTGATATTCTTATTCAAAAACTACTCGCGCTAGTTTATAGCAACTATACCCTATGGATTTCAAGATGCATCGCGACGGCAAGGGAGTGAATCCCTGGGAGCATAGAAAACTATGTGACCGGGGTGAGCGAGTGCAGCCAACAAAGAGGCAACTTGAAAGATAA
>NZ_JAJAFY010000087.1:0-8114 GCF_025384885.1 Photorhabdus kleinii | reverse complement strand
ACTTAGATATTATATTTATTATTTGGCCTGTCTTAATATCTACATTTGCTGAGATGGTTTGTTTTACGATCCCACCATAGGCATTACTACCTTTAAAAGTCGTTTCTATTACTGCATGAGGATTTTTATCTAATATCAAGCGATAGGTTGTTTCTACGTGCTTATATGTGGATTCATCATGCATATTTTCTTTAATAATTTTTTCGAGTGGGCGATATGAGCCATCCCATCCGCTAAATTTAGACATAAATTCATCAAAGTTAATGCGATTTGTAAGTGATTTGGGATCTTGAGTATAGTCGGCATAACACCATCCAAGTACATCTCCCAGTTTAAGATCACCTGATTTCGTATACGATATCTGGCTTAAGCAACTGTAGAAATCATCTGTTTCGGTTTCAGGGATATCTTTGTATGACACATAGTTTTCAACAATTTCTTTTCTTTCGTATTGAGGTTCGTTTCTATACTCTTTGAGTGTTTTTGAGGCATATTTGAATTTTTTGTCACTATGTTTTTCTTTTCTTTCTTCCTGGGGTTCCTGATTGGTTTTTTCTGTTGACTTTAATGTGGTTGAATTATGAGTTGGGTAGAGTTGAGAACCTATAGTGATTGATGCAAAAAACGCGAGTAAGTAGATAAATGAAGATTTTTTTCTATTCGGCATTAAAACTAGACTTGGCTTTATAAGTCCAACAACAAAGGCAATGAATGTAATCACCGCTACGGTTGCAAATATGTTTTCCATGAGACCCTCTTTGGCACAAATGAGATTAATTCATATTATAGAACCTACTGTAATTCGATTGCACCATCAAGGTAAAATAAAGCCCCGATTACCAAGGCTAATCATGGCGTTTATATGTCCCCGCCACAATGCTGTAGCAAAAACCCGCAAAATTTATTTTTTTACCCATTATGTTGGCTTGATTTTTGGCGCAAAAGTGGTACTGGTTATATAACCAGTGCCGCCAATCTGTCGCCATTCTGCCGCCACTTTTCAATTTTCATCTCATCGCAGAAAGCAAAAAAGCCACCTTGCGGTGGCCTTTTCCTTTCCCTAACTCACTGTTTTATAGTAAGTTTTCATTTGGTGCCCAGGGCGGGACTTGAACCCGCACAGCCTTAAGGCCGAGGGATTTTAAATCCCTTGTGTCTACCGATTTCACCACCTGGGCTGAATTTGGAGGCGCGTCCCGGAGTCGAACCGAGGTTGACGGATTTGCAATCCGCTGCATGGCCACTCTGCCAACGCGCCTTTCTATATTCAATGAATAATTATTCAACGAATAATTCAGCTACTAAACCTTTAGTCGCTAAGTTACTATCCAACTTCTGAACAGTAACTTGGAGCGGGAAACGAGACTCGAACTCGCGACCCCAACCTTGGCAAGGTTGTGCTCTACCAACTGAGCTATTCCCGCACCGCTTTGAACTGGCTGATTTACTTATTTGTTTTCGTAAATCTCATGTGCTGTTCGATGCGTTGCATTCTACTTACTTCACGTATCGAGTCAACACAATTATTGTTACGCTGTGTTTGTTCGATGGTTTTTACGTCATTTCGATCAAGCTTCACGCAAGTCAGACCAAGCCGCGTTGACATATTGAAACATTGACCAAAATGTCATCACTGTAGCAACATAAAGTAATATGAATCCACCCAATTCGAATTCAAAATTAGGGCGCCATAATAAAGCAACTAACGCCGCCATCTGTGCTGTCGTTTTTACCTTACCCATCCAGGAAACGGCAACACTACTGCGTTTGCCTAATTCAGCCATCCATTCTCTGAGAGAAGAGATGATAATTTCACGCGCTATCATGGTTGCTGCGGGGAGGGTTATCCACCATGTATGATAGTGTTCGGAAACTAAGACTAGTGCGGCAGCAACCATGATTTTGTCCGCGACAGGATCAAGAAATGCGCCAAAGCGAGTTGTCTGTTTCCAAAGGCGGGCGAGGAAACCGTCAAACCAGTCTGTCGCCGCAGCGACAACAAAAATTATGGCACAAACCATCGGCGCCCATGTGAATGGCAAATAGAATGCCAGGACAAAAAATGGGATCAGGACGATACGAAATAGAGTGAGCCATGTTGGTATATTTAATTGCATAGTGCTTCTTAACTATCTGGCTATAGTGGAATTTATAAGTATGGTGCATCAATGTACTTAGTGTTTCAATGCATTATAAATTTTTTCTGCTAATGCATAGGAAATAGTCGGTACTTTTGCGATCTCTTCGACACTTGCATTACGTAAAGGCTGCAAACCTCCCATGTATTTCAGTAACATTTGTCGGCGTTTTGGCCCAACGCCTTCAATAGATTCCAGCGTACTGGTGTTTCTAACTTTAGATCTACGTTGACGGTGCCCGGTTATTGCATGATTATGTGATTCGTCACGAATATGCTGAATCACATGCAGGGCAGGAGAGTCCGGCGGTAATGCGATACCTTTATCCTCCGTCGCGAAAAATAGTGTTTCAAGCCCGGCTTTGCGATCACTGCCTTTGGCAATGCCTATTAATTGAGGTCGCGTTTTATCCCATTCAACATCAAGAGACTGAAAGACATCTATTGCTTGAGCTAATTGCCCTTTACCGCCATCGATGAAAATAATGTCGGGAATTTTTGACTCATCTAATGCTTTCCCGTATCGACGGCGTAGTACTTGATTCATGGCAGCGTAATCATCACCGGGAGTAATACCACTGATATTATAGCGCCGGTATTCAGAACGTAGTGGGCCATTGCTATCAAAGACGACACAGGATGCAACAGTTTGTTCCCCCATAGTGTGACTAATGTCAAAACATTCCATTCTCTGAATTTTTGCTAACTTAACTAATTTGGTGAGAGCGTCTAATCTTTGATGAATAGTTGATTGTTGTGATAAGCGGGTCGCTAGGGCGATTGTTGCATTTGTGCGGGCAAGTTTCAGATAACGGGCTTTATCTCCGCGGGGTCGGGTTTGAATATGAATTTTTCGCCCAGATATTTCAGATAAAGAATCAGACAAAATGTCTTTTTCTGGCAGAGTAAAATCCAGCAAAATTTCTGAGGGCAAAGTCCGATTTTGGCTGCCCTGTAAATAAAATTGACCAAGGAATGTTTGTACAATCTCATCAAGCTTTGTCCCAGTCGGGACTTTAGGATAGTAACTTCGGCTACCCAGTACTTTGCCCTGACGTATAAACAGCACATGCAGGCAAGCTATGCCCGCTTCAAAGGCAATACTGATAACATCAAGGTCATCGTCTGTTCCTGAAACAAATTGTCTTTCAGTAACTTGACGAACGGCCTGGATTTGATCTCGGTATCTTGCTGCATCTTCAAATTTCAGTTGCTGGCTGGCTTGTTCCATTCGGTCAATTAATCTGGTTAAAACTTGCTGATCTTTGCCTGAAAGGAACAGACGAATATAATCAACTTGCTGCTGATATTCTTCTTCACTTACCAGCCCTTTAACGCAAGGCCCAAGGCAGCGGCCAATTTGATATTGCAGGCATGGCCGCGAGCGATTGCGGTAGACGCTATCTTCACATTGTCGGATAGGAAAAAGTTTTTGCAGTAAAATTAATGATTCTCGTACCGCATGAGCGTTTGGAAATGGGCCGAAATATTCACCTTTGAAATGTTTAGCTCCCCGATGCATTGCCAGTCGTGGGTGTTTATCTGCGCTGAGAAAAATGTAAGGGTAGGATTTGTCATCTCGCAGTAAAACGTTATATCGGGGTTGATAGAGCTTAATGTAATTATGCTCCAGCAGCAGTGCTTCGGTTTCGGTATGCGTAACCGTAACATCTATTTGAACAATATTTTTAACCAGAGATTCGGTTTTACGACTGGCGATCTGTGCGCGAAAGTAGCTGGCAAGCCGTTTTTTTAAATCCTTGGCTTTACCGACATAAATAACCGTGCCTGAGGTGTCATACATACGATAAACGCCAGGCTGACTGGTTACTGTTTTTAAAAATGTTTTTGAATCAAATTGTTCCGTCACTATTTAATAGACTCTCTGTGTCGAATAGCCCATAACGTATTGCCATATGTGTTAATTCTACATCACCACTGATATTTAGTTTACTAAACATTCGGTAGCGATAGCTATTAACGGTTTTTGGGCTGAGATTAAGTTGTTCAGAGATATTGCTCACCTTTTGTCCTTTCGTGATCATCAGCATAATCTGTAATTCACGATCAGATAGACAACTTAATGGATTGTCTTGCTGTGGGCTAATTTGGCTAAGGGCCATCTGTTGAGCGATATCGGGAGCGATATAGCGCTGGCCGGCATTAACTGCACGAATTGCATTAACCATGTCTTGAGAGGTAGAGGCTTTACTGAGATATCCTCTGGCGCCAGCCTGCATCACCTTCATTGGTAAAGGATTTTCAGTATAGACAGTCAACATGATGACACGGACATCGGGACAATAACGTAGGATTCTTTTTGTCGCCTCCAGGCCACCAATGCCTGGCATGTTCATATCCATTAACACGATATTTACTTTATTAGCTCGGCACCATTTTATCGCATCTTCACCACAATTAACTTCTCCTACTACGGTTATTCCTTTTACGTCATCAAGAATACGTTTTACACCAACTCTGATCAGCTCATGATCATCGACTAACAAAATATTTATCAAAAAAGTGTCTCCAACTGGCTCTATGCTCATACATGAGCTTCATTGATATACCTGTTATCTTTCAAATTGCCTCTTTGTTGGCTGCACTCACTCACCCCGGTCACATCGTTACCTATGCTCCCGGGGATTCGCTCCCTTGCCGTCGCGATGCATCTTGAAATCCATAGGGTATATTGCTTGTGTATTGAATTTGTTTCAGAAGAGTTAACTTCAATTGTCTGTTTTTTAACTTTTAGTAAAGATTATATAAAACAATAAAATAGATAAATTATCCTAAAAGTTCATCAAGAATGCGAATATTATACTTATCTCCTCCAAAGACAAAAGAGAATTATTTTATATGATAACAAGTGTCATTTATTTGAAATCAGAATGTCCTATATATTCTGATTATGATAAAATTAATAACTAAATAAATATTTATAAAACAAATGGGTTTAACAATAATTTAACGTTTTTTGGCGTAGATCTATTTGGAAAATGTATAAAAATAGGGGGTGAATTATGTGGTATAATTATTATTTTCATAACGCAATTAATACGTAAACAGGTAACGACTATGAATAAAATCGATTTAATTCCTTCATCTGATACTGAAACCTTAGCAACAGAGGTGACATGTTTGAAAGTTCTGTTGGCTTCTATTCTTAAAACTATGGGGCAAGCTCATGCAGGGAAAGTTGTACTGAATTTGGAACATGTTATTGCAGAAATGGGCAATGAAAAACAGGCTAAGATATTTGAAAATACCGTTCAGCAAATAAAAGCATTATATCGGCAGTGAGGTAGGGTCTCAGGGGTTAATGTTATTGCCCCTGTACATATCCCACTTTTGCTACGTATTTAACGATCATAACTATATGAAACTAAAGGTGTAAGGTAAATAAATTAAAAACGATATTAATTATCTGGTTATAGAGAAAGGTGTGGGAAGAGGAAAATAGCTCATAGTAATTAACAGGATATAGCGTATACTAAATGTAGTAGTCTGGTTTGGTATGTAAATATAGGAGCGTGCGTATGTACAAAACTATTTTAGTACCGGTAGATATTTCAGAAGATGAACTAACGAGTAAAGCGGTTAAGCATGCACTGTCTTTAGCAAAAGAAACAGGTGCGAAGCTCCATATTCTTCATGTACTGCCAATTTCATCCGCGATTGTTAACGCATATTCGTTGGGATATGATGAAATTAAGGATAAAGCGACAATTAAAGCCGAAGATGATTTGAAAACGCTGCTTGATACCATCGATTTTCCTGCTAACAGGTTATCCTATTCCATTGCATTTGGGTCGCCAAGAGATGAAATAACAGCAGCAGCGACAGAAATTAATGCTGATCTTATCGTTATTGGCTCTAGAAGGCCCAATATTACAACGCACTTATTAGGATCTAATGCATCAGGTGTTGTCAAATATTCGACAACATCTGTTTTGGTTATCAGGTAAGGTGATTAAAACGTAATGAGAGAGATTGATTAGCCATCTTCGGATGGCTTGCTATATATGTCTTAGCTAACGCTGTGTTGCTATATTTTTATTAAATTTTCTCTGATTTCATTTTCATTGAGATTGCATAAGGTTTCGTAGAATTGTTGAGGATGCAATAATTGTGGAAAAATTTACTGATAAACTGATTCGTTTGGACCATTTTTTATGGCGGGTGGTGCGTTTTTACCTTATTGCTGCAACCTTTTTCTTTATTGGAATAATTCCGGGTGTCCTGGGGTTTTACCTGATAGAGGGGCATACATTTTGTGAATCTTTGCTTAACGCTTTATCTATGCTGGGATCGCAGGGTTTAGATCCCGTCCCTGTTAGTTTACCCGGTAAATATTTTATTGCCATATATGGGGTATTTTTGGAAAGTGTGTTCTTTATTACTTTGGGGCTTGTTGTAACACCTTTCATTCATCGAATATTACATAAGTGGCATCTTGATTCTGAGTGATTGAAAATAGAGCTATACGGTAATTTATTTGATTTAGTTAAACAACTCACAACAAATAATGTAATAGTTTATACCCTATGGATTTCAAGTTGCATCGCGACGGCAAGGGAATGAATCCCCGGGAGCATAGATAACTATGTGACCGGGGTGAGTGAGTGCAGCCGACAAAGAGGCAGCTTGAAAGATGACGGGTATACATCTTTTCCATGCCGTTCCTGACATATCAAGGTTTTCAATTAGTTATAGTTACCATTATGACTTGCTCAACTCTTTTGCCAAGAAATCTATTGCAAGATCAGAAGAGGAATTGGCAAAAGTGGCTGAGAAAATAGACTTGCCAAAAGAGCGAGTCTCTTTCTCCGTAGCCTTTGGATCACCGAGGGATAAAGTATTATCGACAGCAGATGAAATTAAAGCAGATTTAATTGTTATTGGTTCCCGGCGGCCTAATATTTCCACCCATTTATTAGGTTCAAACGCTTCAGGGATTATCGGATATGCAAATATTTCAGTTTTAGTAGTCAGATGAATGACCTATACCCTATGGATTTCAAGATGCATTGAGACGGCAAGGGAGTGAATCCTCGCCGTTTTTTACGGCGGGGAGCAGTCACAACAGAATATTGAACTTATTTTGGTGATAATTGATTTTAAGCTATCCATTTTTTACCAAAAAGTTGATCTGCACAGGATAGATGTTGCATAAAATCCCGGATTAAAGTGAATATCAGGCAAAGATGCCACAAGAATCAGCAACTTATACGGCTATAGTAAAAATAAGCATGATTTTAATTTATTGGCTATAGTTAATTTCAGCAAGGTGACTCGTTTTGATAACTGGATGAGGACAAAACATGTTAAGAAAATTGGCGGCTGAATTACTTGGAACTTTTGTTCTGGTTTTTGGGGGATGTGGTAGTGTTGTATTCGCTGCGGCATTTCCTGAATTAGGGATTGGCTTTGTCGGTGTATCTTTGGCATTTGGTTTAACAGTATTGACGATGATATATGCTGTTGGGCATATTTCTGGCGGGCATTTTAATCCCGCTGTAACAATTGGTCTTTGGGCTGGTGGTCGTTTCAAGGCAGTGGAGGTTATTCCTTATATTATTTCTCAAGTTATAGGTGGTATTCTTGCTGCCGCGGTATTATATGTTATTGCCAGTGGGCAGGCGGGTTTTGATGCGACCACGAGTGGTTTTGCAGCAAATGGTTTTGGTGAACATTCACCAGGTGGATTCTCGCTTCAATCGGCTATTGTGGCTGAAATTGTTTTAACGGCTATTTTCTTAATTGTTATTATTGGTGCGACAGATAGACGAGCACCTCCGGGCTTTGCGCCATTAGCAATAGGTTTGGCGTTGGTTTTAATTAATTTGATTAGCATTCCTATTACTAACACGTCAGTCAATCCGGCACGAAGCACGGCTGTTGCGATATTCCAGAATACCTGGGCTTTAGAGCAGTTATGGTTTTTCTGGGTGATGCCAATTATTGGTGGGATTGT
>NZ_JAJAFY010000086.1:0-8923 GCF_025384885.1 Photorhabdus kleinii | reverse complement strand
GCTCCCGTATTAATCCGTGTGATGCCGAACCGGTCAGTCAGTGCAGCCATCACGACTTCGGCTTTGCGCGGATGTAGTGCCAGCGGGGTGTTAAATAGCCGTTGGGCCAAATGGGGTAAATTCATTACTCTACCTTTGGATCTTGAATGGTTTTATCAGCGGGAACATCCAGTTGCGCCCATGATGGCGGAGTC
Source organism: Photorhabdus kleinii (assembly GCF_025384885.1). Lineage (NCBI taxonomy): Bacteria > Pseudomonadati > Pseudomonadota > Gammaproteobacteria > Enterobacterales > Morganellaceae > Photorhabdus > Photorhabdus kleinii. Next base: position 8,729 of record NZ_JAJAFY010000086.1, on the reverse strand, counting down.
AAACCGCGTTCTTCGAATGCATCAAGTTCACGCTTACGCTGATCGAGCATCTCTTCCCAGTCTTCACCCGCGTTCTCTGCTGCCTCCATCTCAAGAGTAGAAAGCCCGGCATCCATACCCAAGATAGCGCCCTTCTTCTCCGCAACAGGATCTACCCATCCACGACCCGGCCCCATCCACTGCGCCCGGCAATAAGCCGCCCGTGCTTCTAAGAAATCAGGCGCACCAGCCGGTAACGGTAAATCTTCTATGTCGTGAATTTCTTCAATAAACGCGGTCAGAATGGGTTGAGCAAAGCCGATTGAGAAATCAGCACGACGCCGGGTTAAGGTTTTCCATGCCTCTAACATGGCAGAACGCGCTGAACTGTAGTTCACATCAGACCAATCTTGCGTCACTTGTTGAGTAGACAACCCCGTTGCTGCGGCGATATTACGCAGCGCCGCACTTTCAAAGCCTTCAAAGTTACTGTGCGGTCTCGCGGCATTGACAGTAGTGATTTTCTCGCCGGGATACATAATTGGGATACGCGCCCCATTTTGTAAAGACAAGCGGCGATCATTGTGAAACTCAACGCGTCCTTGTTGGTATGCGCCTAAATTCTCGTCTTCACTTTCACCCAAAGCCGCTTCTACAAGGGCCGGGTCATACGGGGACTCAATGTAAGCGCCGAAAATAGCATTCAGAATCGCAGCCTCAAGCTCCGACTGGTCATATTTAATGAGCATTTTTAGGCGCTGAACCACCGGCGTTAGAATACCGTTACCCCGATGTTGTGCTCCGCGTTCGTGATCATAATCATGAACCACATGCGGACGTCCCCACGCAGTTTCACGCGGTATACGTTCCCATGTCATGGTTTTTGCGCCGCTCCACCAGTCGCCAATATGGGCCTCTCGAATATGGTAAAACGTAGGGGCACCGTCATCGTCTATCTCTACACCGCCGCGAATATGTGGCATGTCGAAATTCTGTTGTGGGTTGCTGAGTCGGTCTGGGTCCACAATTTGAATTGTCGTAGCATAACGCCCCTTGCCGGGTCCTAACCTGTCTGTTCGATATTGCAGCACCGCAAGCGCATCACCATCTAACAGCTTATGCCGGAAACCCAAACGCAACATCTGTGAAACAGTTTGCTTTCTCTCAACGTCACAATAGCGACCGGGATCGTTAGCCCATGAACGCCAGTGTGCTTCAACTACTTTCCCGTACTCATCAGCCCAGGTTGCATCAAACGCTTTATTCCCTGTCATTAGCGCCAGCATCCGGTAATCAGGTTTGATAATGGGACGGAAATTAGCCCCGATAGCATTGTCAAGAACTCGGGTGATCGCACCGCTGGCCCAACCATCATTCCTTGCCAAATCACGGACACGCGACACAATGCGGTCGCGATAGATATTGATTTCGTTGTCTGGCGACCACAGCGCCGGCTGCCAGTTTGCCAGCTGATCACTGAATGTGTCGGCGGCGTCATAGGGCACACGACTACCACCAACCAGCATAGACAGCTTCGGACGTGATGGCGGCAACGGCTGTCCGTTTGGGCCTAGAATTCGTATTTCACTCATATCAGTACCTGAGCCTTATCGGGCGCCGTGGCCGTGAGACAATGCCCAGTTGGGCTTGTAAGAGTTGGATCAGCGCCAGTAAATCCGCCAGCGAGCTTTGTTGATACGAAACTGAACGCGTGCCGTCTCCCTGCGTGTAAGAAAAAGACACGCCCCGGCTTCCCGTCGCCAGATCGATATAAGCCTGTTGTGCTTTCGCTAGCGCATCTTGCAGTTGCTCACGCGTCATTGCACCCGCTAATAAACTCGTGTTTCTGTTAAACATAAATATCCTTGAGATAGCCGAGGGTTAAGAGGGCAAAAGTTGAGACATACGCTTACGCTTCGGCTTTTCCGGTTCCTGAATAATAACGCCGGGATATTGTAAGTTGATTTTTTCTTCCGGTTCGACGGGTGGGGGCAACAGTCGCCGACCAGGATCTGTTGCAATAATTGTTACCAGCTTATTCAGTTTTAGCCCTATATGAAATAAACCACACAGCGCAGCATACGCATATACCCGACAATCAAGCGCCTCGTTAGCCCGGCCAGATGGCAGTTCCCAGACACTGTACCGCTGCCCAGCGGACTCTTTCATAACCAGACGCTCCGCAGTCAGTTGGGTGAAATAACCCAAGTCCCGGTCTGTAGAAAAATGCATATACCCCGGCCCCGGCTTTTCGATATGTAATCGAGAACGGACAGAATCTTTTGCAGAGTTAACCCCAATGATTATCGGCCTGAAACTGGATTTTGTGCGCGGTGTGGGTTTTTTTGTGGGCCAAATTGGTGAGCGTCTGCCCATTTGTGCAGATTCACCTTTAATCGCCCACACGCGACGCCCCAGGCGCTCTTTCGCAAATTCATAAACTTTTTGTGTATGACTACCACCAGAATCCATGCACGCCGCCATAATCGTAAAACCACGGCCGTCAGCCCGTCGCCAGATTTGCGTAAGATAGGCATCCAATCTTAACCACGGCTCAGCGGTTTCAAGATCACCTTCTATAACGTCATATGCAATGGACCAGCTTTCTTCGTCCTTGCCCCACCCAACCACTTCAATTTCAAGCCGATCATTTTGCGTATCAATACCGGCTGTCAATACAGCAATATCATCAGGGACTTCTGCGCCAAATACCTCTCTTCTTGACAACAACACATCAACAGGCAGCTTTTTGCCATAATTAGGCCTGTGAGGCAGCCCCATCTGGGTATTCCACCACGCTAACTCTTTGTCTGGATCACCTTTAGCTCTAAGATACTTTTCCGCTATATCAGAGGGTTTATCTTTTTGCCACGGACTAAATAACTTAGATGCCTGATATCCTGCGTGTATATTGTCAATTCCTTGCTTGCCGCATTCAGGGCAAATAGCCCGATAAACAGCATGACGCTCTGAACAAGACCATTCCCATACTTGATTGATAGAGTCAGCATCATCTTGATTACGCCATGCTTGTTCATAAGCAGTTAAAGGAGCATGTCGAGAGCCACAACAATCAAACGGTTTAGTTTGATGCCATCGAATGGTTTTTAACGCTCGTAACCGCTCCCCCTCCGACCAGCCAGCGCCACAGCTTTCACAGTGGATCATAGCTGAGCGAGTAATATGTTTATCCCCTTCCTTGGGCCAATGAACATGCTTAAAAAAATCGAGAAATTGCCGGTGTTCGCAATGAGGGCAAGCTACAGAAGCTCTACGCTGGTCAGAATCCTCATAACTGGCGGCAATCCGGCTTTCATCTTCTACAGTGGGCGAGCAGGCCCGAACAGATAACCAGTTTAAACCAAACGTTGCTGTGCGTTCTTCCGCTAATGTTATTGGATCACCTTCTCTAGTGATGGGGTATTTATCAACTTCATCAGCCAGCAATACACGAATTGGGCGGCGAGCCAGGTTATCAGGACTACCCGCACCGGCCAGCGCCAGAAATCCACCAGTAAACGATTTATACAGTAATGTTTCTTTGGAATTTTTTTGCTTATTTCCACCCACCAATTTACGCAAGATGGGTGTTACCCTAACAAGAGGGGTAATACGTTCTTTGGAGAACTGCTCCGCTGCATCTTCCTTGGGTTGTAGCAGTAAAATAGGGCAAGGATCAAGATGAGCAAAATAGCCAAACAGATTCTCCAGTAATGCGGTTTTCATCAACTGAGTGCAACACATTACAGTGATGATATGTACCCCAGATTCAGTAGCCGCTAACATCGGTCCACGAGCAATCTCTACGGTTCCAGTCTCCCAATTCCCTGATGTACTCCCGGCCTCTTTTGCTAGTTTACGATACTGATCGGCCCAATCCGGTACACTAATACGCGGTGGCGGGGTCCAACCCCTGCGCACTGCGCTACAAAGACGGTCATGTTTCGTCTGTGTTAAATTCAGGCTCGCCGAGGCCAGAGATGTGTTTGTGGACATGTTCTATTAACACCTCTGTCATTCTGTCAGCAGGAACATCCAAGTCAGCCGCCATCAAGGGAGCCACCCTAGAAGGCCAGTTCATCCATGCGTCGCGTTGCTCACGAAAAGCAGAAAACAGAACCGCCTCGGCAACGGTCATCTCAACTAACAGCCCGTCCTCCTTTTCGTACTCTAACTTGGTCAATAATGCCAGGTAGTTTTCCTTTACCCGGCTAGCTTCTTCTCGGCTCATTTCGGCACCGGTAGCAATCATGATTTCTTTTACCGTATCTATGGTAGTTTCTTTGCCAATAGACCGATTTTTTTTGATCGCATTCTTCGTTCTTGGGTCTTGGCTATCTCGCAAAGTAGCCAAAGCTTTATCACTTGCCTCAACGTCAATCATATTGCCATCTAAGACAATATATTTTCCTGCCTTGATCCAGCGGCCAACCGTTTTTCTGTCAACCCCTGCGTGCTTTGCATAATCAACTTGAGTCATTGTTGTCATGAGACATTCCTTTGTGATGGGACACAGATTAAATGTCCCACCGTCTTTAATGTCCCATGCAGAAATCGACTCAATGCCAGATATGACAGGAGTTCAATCATTTCAAAGCAAATGACATGGGACACAAAATGAAAACTTATAGCTGGTAAAACATCGGGGCGCACAATGTCCCATGATTTAAGGGGTCTGAGTAAGGACCCAAAAAATCACCAGGGAACATATTGATAGCATCAGTTCTGCGGCACATAGAACTCACCATAATGTTTTTGGCAAAAGCTCTCATATGCAGCGACTGCGTCCTCAATCCTGTCAAACCTGCCGAGGGTATATTTCTTTTTATTCATCTGTGTTCTGGCTTTCCATTTCTGCCGTGACGGCTCCCAGAATACGCCTTTGAATCCGGACTTGTTTTTCTTACCTACTTCGACGTTGCGCTGGTTCTCTTCATTTGTGGCTTCACGTAAATTCGCTATCCTGTTATCGCTTTTGACTCTGTTGATATGATCAATCATATTGACAGGCCACTGGCCATATACATAGAGCCACGCTAACCGATGCGCCCGGTAGTGCTTTCCGTCTATAGCGATTGTGATGTACCCATGACTCTGTGAGCCGGCGACCCTGTCATGCCTGATACCTTTACGGGTATTATCCAGCCATGTAAACACTCCTGTGTCAGGGTTATAGTCGAGCAACTCTTTCAATTTTCTTTGAGTTAACTCCATCATGTCTTTCCCTGCCAGTTTAAGGAACAAAAAAACCTCGCGAGTGCGAGGCCATTAATATGTTTAAATCAATTATCTAGCTGTGACAGGGCTTTAAATGAGAATTAATATCATTTAATATCATTTAATATCATTTAATATCATTTAATATCATTTAATATCATTTAATATCATTTAATATCATTTAATATCATTTAATATCATTTAATATCTTGATGATGAGTCCCGAATTACTAATTTACCATCAAAACCAGTCACTATTATCTCGTTGTTATTCTCACTTACGATACATCTTATAGCATCCATATATTCTTTTGTTACATCCACACTGACTTTACATTCGATGGATTTACTCAGTCGCTTGTGCAACTCACGCAACATAATTGACGCTAAATTGGTGCTAACATCAAACCCGCTTAGTTCTGATTTTAGTTGATTAATGATATTTTCAACTTCTTCATGAGTGGGCAATGTCACTGTTGCATTCAATTCATACTTCATTACAACCTCACTTTGCTGTTTTAATAGCTTCATCTAGAGCCTGACTGATAGCCTGTGGCATTAATGCATCAGCCATCTTTCTTGCGCGTTCCTGATAACCCAAGATAGGCGCAACAGGCAGAGCATCACCGAACCGGATTAATAGTTTCGGCGGTCTTTGCTTTTTCCTCTCTCTGCGAGTGCCATTTGGAGAGCGCTTTAACCGCTTTTTGCTCTTCTTACCCTTTCTGCCTTTCTTACGTTGCCATACGCCATTGACACTATTATGTTCGCTGGTTGTGACTTCTCCGATAAATACATCGGGCTTGGCTTTTAACTGCTGGAGTTTGTTGCGGGGTAAGTTGCCATATTTGTTTAATTTAATGTTCTTTGGATTTAATAACGCACTGCTATTAAGCTTATGTACCCCGCCTATTTCAAATGGCGTTAAGTAGCTTGCGGCAATATCACGCACGAACACTTTAGCTTTTAGATTGCTCTTGCTCGCACCAACCGAGCCAACAGATTTAACAGTAAAGGGAGTCGGGTTATCTAACTTACGCTCTATCGCCTTCTTTTCAGCTTGTTCAATCTGCCGGGCAACTTTTGTTAATGCCTGAGCAGTGGCAAACGGGACTTGCTTCTTTATTTGAGTCAGCTTATTAGACAGTTCTTTTAATCCTGCCATCTTATTGACCTTAAGTTACATAGATAACTGCAACTCTGCGCCAATCAATCCAAGTGCGAAAACAGCTTCATCCGGATAATCAGCCAGCATCTTACGTATTACCTTTTCACATGTACTGACATTTTCTTGTTGTTGCTCTGACAATGAGGCAATTAACCCCCTAAACATCAGTATTGTTTGTTCATCTTGTGTCATCTCTTTCCCTTAAATAAAAAGGCCGCACTGGGCGACCGGATTGAATTTATGCCTGCTTTGTTAACCCACTCAGGCGGCGCGGGCTTCCTGCTTTCCACAGTCAAGAAAAATTGATATTTTGATCATTCCACAGTCAAGTAAGGAATAAGAAATGGCAGATTTCATTGTCCGTGTAGAATTAAGAAAAGCAGATAACTCAGATTACGATAAGCTCTATGATAAAATGAAAGCTAAGGGTTTTTCGAAATTTATTACTGCTGATAGCGGCAATAAATATGAGCTTCCTCCCGCTGAATACTATTTCAAGTCTGAATCAAAATCTCGACAGGAAGTAAGAGACTTAGCTTATGACGTCGCTAAGTCAGTCAATTCAAGACCTGCGGTTTTGGTCACTGAATCTGATGGGATAAGCTGGCGCGGACTTGACAGGGCTTAATCTTCATCAGGGTCTTTGGCGCAAGGTGGGCTAAGTTCTTCCGCTTCATCATCTCCATCACCTCGCCTTGGATCTTCTGTTTCAAGGGCAATAAAGCTATCTCTAATATTTCGGGCGAGGTATTTCGCCCTGTCGTTATCGGCATAGCGTCGAGATTCCATCTCTATATTTAGAGCATTTATTAAAGCCTCACGTGCTGCCTGTTGTGACTCGGGTGTTAAATCTTCAAATTTCATATTAAATCCTCTCTGAACCCTTTCCAGTTTGGAAACAGTTGGAATTAGAATATTCTGCTAAAAAGTCAGTATCCGCCCGCAGGGCGCCCATAAAGAAATCACTACTATCGTGCACTCTGTCAGCAGAATGCTCTGAGTTAGTTACTTCGTTGAAAGCATCTTCTCTTGCTTGCCCTGAAACTCAACTTTTGCCATTGCGCCTATCGCGTAAATAGCGCCGAGTACAAACCAGCCCTGATATACGACAAAAATGACAAAGGCTGTATCCGTCAGTAAGTCGTAATATCGGAATGCTGTCGGAACATGTTTGTACTCTTTAGCGAGCATATCCCTGCTAAATAAATAAGCCAGGAATTTAATCACACCAAAGAACCAGCCAGCGAAATAACCGACATTTACAAAACCTTCGATATTTTGCGTAATGCCAATAAATAAAAAGGACGCGATAATTGCGTCCAGAATGATTGAATATGTGTATTTCATTAATTTCTCCGGGATCATCACAGTCTTACTTCTTCCGAGGTCCTCACTTTGGGGACGGCTTGACCGAGCTGTATTTACTCGCCCACGCTTTAGCAATATGCAGACAGTCATCGTACATCTTGCCCTTTCTGCTTGCTGATGAAGCTCTTCGATAGTGATCGACCGCTTTGTCACTTGCCATACACGCAATAGATGAAGAAAAGCCGAGCTTGGTTAACTCGGCTTGTACGTTCTTCGCTATAAATTGCTCATGATTCATGTCTGCGGCTCTCCGTCCGGGAAGTCATCAAAGCCGGGTAACGTAAGCTGCGATAATTCCAGAATAACTTTCTTGGCCTGACGAAGTTTTTTAAGATGACGCTTGCGGAGGTTCATCATTTCACTACCTGGTCTACCAAAGTTGCTATAAGACCACTTATCAGCGGCCACCAGCCGATTCTGCATTTCACCAAGTGTCAGTGACTTTAAGCTTTCCATGTCCATCAATGAGAGATCTGACTGATTCTCTTTATCTGCTAAATCCAATAGCCAGCGACGCAAAGACTTGGCAACATCAGTATCAGCTAGCATCCCAATTAAATGGGAACCTCTGACAGAGAAAATTCTCACCTTCTTTTTACGTAAACTATTGTTTATTCCAATGGTCATTGACTCGGTGACCATTGTCATGTCGTCCGTGAATTCATCTTTGTTAGCATTGTAAAGATTGGTTACAGATTTCTCGCTCTTATATTCGAGCAGTTCAGCCATTTGCTTGTAAACCAAATTTTCCCATCATGATTATCGAAAGGGACAATAGTGTGATTTTTGAAAGTTAATGCGTTCATCGTGCTTTACCTTTTTAGAGATAGAGCCTGCCTCATAGAAAATCAGACCAAAGAATCAGCACAATCCTGATTTCCTCAAGCTCTATTTCCTAAACAGGTTCTTTGGGTTTGAATGCGCATGAGGTGCGCGGTGAAATTCGGATAGAAAAAAGTCCCGCGATTGCGAGACTCTGTTACTGACACTGAGTTTT
>NZ_JAJAFY010000085.1:0-9139 GCF_025384885.1 Photorhabdus kleinii | reverse complement strand
TCAGTGATTACATCCTGAAATAAAACATCATAAATGTGATATATATCACATAATTAACACAAAAAATAAAATTAATTTGAAATTATTAGTATTGGTTATTAAATGATTAATATTAATCTATTTTTTACACAATATTGTCACAAAATAATCACATTGGCCTGTTTTTTGCCTTGCAATATAACCCCTTGTTTTTGCTGCTAACTTAACCAATTTCCCTATTTTAGATGTCCATTTGATCATCAATCCTAAATATTGATCGCTAAGTTAAATTCGTGGTTAATACCGCTCTGGCATTGTGGAATAGAAAGTCAATGAAAAGCAGTATTTTAGTGTTTGCGGTTTTTTATAGCGTGGTTTCAGGCAGTCAGGCCGCCGACCTCTCAGCACAACAACTCATTCATCAACAGGCCCGCCAGCAAGCCCTGGAGGCGCAATTAGCCCCACCCCCTGCGGAGGTTCACCTGTCTGTCCCCGAACAGGCGGTGTCATCCGCCTTTCCGCTGGAAACGCCGTGTTTTCCGATCACCCGCGTCGTGTTGGCAGGCACTGAAAATTTCCCGCGCTGGTTGCCGTTCAGGCGTGTCGCTCAACAGGGTGAAAACCATTGCCTCGGCGCTCAGGGCATTAACCGGCTGATGACCCGGCTGCAAGATCAGCTCATCAATCACGGCTATGTCACCAGCCGGGTTCTGGTCCCTCGCCAGGATCTGCATACCCAAACGCTAAAACTGGTGATGATACCGGGCTACATCCGACATATCCGCTATACCCCTGACAGCGGAAAATATATCCAGCGGATAACCCCCTTTCCCGCGCGTGAAGGAAAATTACTGGATTTACGGGATATCGAGCAGGGACTGGAAAACTTGCAACGTTTCCCGACCGTTCAGGCGGAGATGAACATTGTCCCGGCAGCGCAACCGGGGGAGAGTGATATTGTGCTGGACTGGCGTCAGTCACGGCACTGGCGAGTCGCCACGTATCTGGATGATACCGGTGCCAAAAGCACCGGGCGTTATCAGGGCGGATTCACCTTTTTTCTGGATAACCCGCTGGCGCTAAGCGACCTGTTCTATCTCTCCGGTGGACGCGATATTCATGCGTCTGCCGGGAAGGGCAGCCAAAACGACACGCTCTATTACTCGCTGCCCTTCGGCTACTGGATGGCGAGCGTGACGGCCAGTCATTACGATTATATGCAGACCATCGCCGGGCTGAATCAGGCGATCCAATACCGGGGCAAAAGCCAAAACCTGGCGGTCCAGCTCAGCCGGGTGCTGCACCGTAACGCCGACCAGAAAACCTTGCTTAACGGTGAAATTTATCGTCGGACTTCGCGCAATTTTATTGATAAGACCGAAGTTGATGTTCAGCGCCGGGAAACCGCAGGCTGGAAGCTGGGGCTGTCCCATCATCACACTATCGGCAACGCCACTCTCGATACCCGGGTGACTTACCAACAGGGCATGCGCTGGTTTGGCGCGCAACCGGCGCCGGAAGAGTATCGCAATGAAGGGACCGCCTTACCTAAAATCACCCAATTCTCGGCGACGCTGGCCGGGCCGGTAACGCTGTTTTCTCAACCCTTCTCTTATCAAACCCAGTATCTGCGCCAGATAAGCGCCAGCCCATTGACGCCCCAGGATCGCTTTTCAATTGGCGGCCGCTGGACGGTACGCGGCTTTGATGGCGAGTTGACGTTATCCGCTGATCGGGGTTGGTACAGCCGGAACGAACTGGACTGGCAAACCCCGCTACGCGGGCAATCGCTGTATCTGGGGATCGACTATGGCGAAGTGGGCGGACGGGGCAGTGACGCGCTGCTCGGAAAACACCTGGCGGGAAGTGCCCTGGGCTGGCGAGGCAACCTGAAAGGGGTGAGCTACGACCTGTTTGTCGGCATCCCGCTGTCCAAACCCGCCGGTTTCCAAACCTCCCCGGTCACGGCCGGATTCAACCTGTATTGGCAGTATTAATTCAAATAGCAAAACTGCCAGTGGGTAGTGTTGTGTGGAGCAAAAGTCATGAATAAGCAGTTATATCGTATTATCTTTAATCAGGCCCGTCAGATGTGGATGGTGGTGGCCGAGATAGTGTGTGCCGGGCGCGGACGAACGGGACGGGGACACCGCGCTCGTCGGCCATCTCTGCCGTCGCGTCGTTGCCGGTTCACGGCGTTACGATTCAGTCTCTTGTTAGCGCTGGGCGGGATTTCCCTCACGGCACAGGCGGCGATTGTCGCCGATGGGCAGGCGCCGGGGCGTCAGCAACCCACAATTATCCGCAGCGCCAACGGCACGCCGCAGGTGAATATCCAGACGCCCGGCTCTGATGGCGTTTCTCACAACAGCTACCGTCAGTTTGATGTGGATAAACAAGGGGTTATCCTTAATAACAGCCATCAGGCCACGCAGACGCAACTCGGTGGTATGGTGGCGGGTAATCCGTGGTTAGCCAAAGGGGACGCCAGCGTTATCCTCAATGAAGTCAACAGCCACGACCGCAGTCACCTCAACGGCTGGATTGAAGTAGCCGGGCATAAAGCCGAGGTGATTATTGCCAACCCGGCCGGTATTACTTGTAACGGTTGCGGGTTTATTAACGCGCATCGCACCACGCTCACCACCGGACAAGCCCTGATGGAGCGGGGCCGATTGAAAGGGTTTGATGTCAATCAGGGGGAAGTGCGGATTGACGGGCACGGCATGGACAGCACCCAGCAAAGTTACACCGATATTATCGCCCGTTCGGTGGCGATTAACGCCAAATTACACGCGCAAGACCTGAAAGTGACCACCGGGCGCAATCGGGTGGATGCGGCACACCAGAAGATTGAGAAAAAATCCGCTGAGGCCACTGACCAGCCGGAGTTTGCGTTGGATGTGGCGGCACTGGGCGGCATGTATGCCCATAAAATTAGGCTAATAGGCACCGAAACGGGGGTGGGCGTCCATAATGCCGGCAATATCGGGGCCTCAGCCGGGGACGTGCATATTACCGCCGATGGCTGGATAGAAAATCGCGGCACCATCAGCAGCCGTGACGGGCTGCAATTAACGTCGTCTGCCGATGTCACTAACGCGGGCAAATTGCTGTCACAATCAACGGTGAATTTACAAGCTAAAGGGGCGTTAAAGAATCAAGGCCGGGTGGAAGCCCGCGGCGATACCACGGTCACCGCAGGCACAATATACAGCAGCCATGACAGCGTCTGGGCGGCAGGACTGGATGATAAGGGCAACACCACCCGCCCCGGTTCACTGACCCTGACGGCGCAGCACGTTCAGGCCAATGGCAAAAATCTGGCGACCGACACGCTGGCGATCCACAGTCAACAGATTGACCTGAGTAACAGCCAGACCGCAGCTAGCCAGATTCAACTCACCGCCAGTCAATTGGGGATAAGTACTGCTCGCGCCACCGTCAACGCTGACCGTTTTAGCGCGAAAACCCCCGGCCAGTTTAATAACGACGGCGGGCAATTGGTGGCACAGGAAATCCACCTCACGACGCCGGATATCTCCAACCAGCAGGGGAAAATTAATCAAACCGGGACCGGTGAATGGCGGCTGAATACCCACACGCTGAATAACGGTGGCGGGACCCTGTTCAGTCAGGGCAAACAGCTCACGATAACCACGGACACGCTCGACAACCGTCAGGGCAATATTGCCAGTCACGGCGAAGACCTGCATCTCACTGCGCATCACGCAGATAACTCTCAGGGCACAGTGCAACTGGCGGGCAACGGGAAACTGTCGCTCAACAGCCAACGCTGGCTGGGTGATAAGGGCAAACTACTCACCAATGGCGCCCTGACAATACAAGCCGATGAACTACAACTGAATCAGGCCGAGACCCGCGCCGGGCAGATTACCGTCAATGCCGACACCCTGAGCCATCAAGGGGGTGTGATGCAACAACAGGGTAAAGACGCGCTGTCCCTTACCACCCGGCTGCTGGATAACCAGCACGGCACCCTGGCCGGTAACGGTAACCTGAACCTTAAGGCAACCACGGTCGATAATCGTCATGGCAACCTCGTAGCCGCCGACAAGGGCTCGCTGACACTGACGGTCAAAGACACCTTGGACAATCAGTCGGGCCGACTGGAAGCGGGCAATGCACTCCAGCTTAGCGCCACTCAACTGGATAATCGCCGGGGGAGTATTGTTGCCACTGGGGACCGCGCCACCCTGACCATTGGCAAAGCCATTCAGAATGCCCACGGTCATCTTGAAGCCAAAACCCGACTGACCACGACCAGCCAGACACTGGATAACACGCAGGGCGTGTTGCTGGCGCAGCATATCAACAGCCAGACCACCGGCCAGCCCTTCATCAATACGGCGGGACAGGTGATAGCCGGGGACACCCTGACCTTAAACAGTGGTGAACTGGATAATACGGCGGGGCTGTTACAATCCGGCCGGGAGATGGCCGTTGATACCCACGGGCATGGGCTCATTAATACCCGCAATGCCGACCAAAAAGCAGGCCGGTTGTTAAGCGGCGGGCAGTTAACCCTGCGTACCGGCGCCATCGATAACACTGGCGGCATGATAGCGGCGGACGGCAAAACGACGCTGACCAGCAGCGTGCTCAATAATACTCAGGGCCAGATAGCCGGAAATGGCGGGCTGGATATTCACAGCCGACAGCTCACCAACCGCAACGGGACCTTACAATCCGCAGACGCTCTGAATCTGGACACCGACGGGCAATTACTGGATAACCAGCAGGGCCAGATTATTGGCGAGGGCAAGACCACCGTCACCAGCGGCCCGCTGGATAATCGCCACGGTCATCTGCAAGGCGGACAGTTGGTTATCGACACCCGACAGGCGCAAACCGATAACCGGGACGGCAAATTGTTGTCGGCCGGTACATTCAACCTGAAAACCCAGCGGCTCGATAATCGACACGGGCAGGTGCAAGCCGTGGGCGACACCACACTCAATGTCAAAACCAAAACCGATAACACCGGCGGCCTTATCCGTGGTGGTCAGCAATTGACCCTGAGCGCCGCTCACCTGATTAACCGCGACACGGCGCAAGCGGATAAAGGACTGGAAGCGCAAAACCTGACGGTCAACGCCCAACAGGCGGACAACCGCCAGGGCGCTTTACGGGCGGCCGACCATCTGCAAGCGAACATCAGCCAGACCTTGGATAATCTCCAGGGACTGGTCTCTGCGGGCAAACAGCTCACTATCAACAGCGAGGCTCAGCAACCGCATCTGAGGATTAACAACCCACAGGGCACCTTGATTGCCGGGAAACAGGTGGATATTAACGCCGAAGCTCTCAGCGGTGACGGCCAACTGTTATCGCAGGGCGATATGGCGGTCGCTTTAACCGGGGATTTTCACCATACCGGCAACACCGCGGCCAATGGCAATCTGACCCTGAAAACCACCGGCAATCTCCTCAATGACCGCCAGATAAAAGCCGGTCAGGCGCTGCATCTTGATGCGCACAATCTGACCAACAGCGCTGCCGGTGAAATCAGCGCCGGACAAACGCAAATCCAGGTCCACGATACGCTGAACAATACCGGATTGATTGACGGCGGCCTGACCCATCTCACGGCCAACACCCTGAACAATACCGGCACCGGGCGCATTTACGGCGACCAACTCGCCCTCCAGACGGGCACGCTGAATAACAGCGCACAGGACGGCAAAGCCGCCGTGATTGCGGCGCGGGACCGACTGGATATCGGCACCGGGATACTGAACAACAGTCACCATGCCCAGATTTACAGCGTGGGCGATATGCACATTGGCGGCCAGTTAGACAACAGCCTGACAGCCACCGGTCAGGCGCGTGAGCTCAATAACCACGCGGCGACAATTGAGGCCGGGAACAATTTGAAGATTCAGGCTGACCAGATTCAAAACACCAACGCCGGTCTGGTGACTCAGGTCGTCGAAACGGAAAAATCGCCACATCACGACGCGGTATTGAGCGGCCAGACTACCCGCTATGACTGGTCGCAGGTAGACACCTCCCGCCACAACACATACGGCGTGCACGATGCCATCATGCCGGACGGCAGCCGCAGTAATGACTTTTACGAATATCAGTACACTCGTACCGTGAAGGAAACGCAGGTTAAACAGAGTGACCCCGGTAAAATTCTGGCGGGCGGCAATATCACGCTCAACAGTGCGAAAGTGACTAATCACGACAGCCAAATCGTGGCGGGCGGCGAGCTGAACGGCGAAATCGGCGAACTGCACAATATAGCGACTCAGGGCGAACGTATCACCACCGATAAAGGTCGTCAGACTCACTGGTATGCGAAAAAGAAACGACTTAAGCCCAGATTCCGCGGCACTAAAACCTCGCAGGGGAAAAGCCGCAGTGGTTATAACCCTGCCCCGGTGATAGAAACGATTGACCTGAAAACGTTGGCCTGGCAGGACCACACCCGTCCACAGGGCACCGATATCACGATTACAGACCGACAGACCGGTCAGATACACGCGGCTCCCACGGCGGTCAAACCGGTGAGCGGGATAAACGACCGGCCTCTGGTCTTGCCCCCCGGACAGCCGTTTGAACTGAGTTTGCCCCCGGAAACGGTGAAAGGGCAAACAATCGACCCGGCGATACGTGTAGTGACCCCCAACACCCGCCTGCCGGATAACAGCCTGTATACCGTGCAACCGGGCAGCGACAGCCACTATCTGGTCGAAACCGACCCGAAATTCACCCAGTATAAACAGTGGCTGGGCTCGGATTACATGCGGCAACAGTTAACCCATGACCCGGCGCGGGTTCACAAACGCCTGGGCGATGGGTTCTATGAACAGCGACTGGTGCGGGACCAAATCACCCAACTGACCGGCCGGCGCTATCTGCCCGGCTACAACAACGATGAAGCGCAGTTTAAAGCGCTGATGGATGCCGGAATTGCCTTTGGCCAACAGCAACAGTTAACGCCGGGCGTCGCCTTGAGTCCGGCGCAGATGGCATTGCTGACTTCGGATATTATCTGGCTGACGAACCAAACGGTGACTTTGCCGGACGGCACTACTGAGGTGGTCACCGTGCCGCAGGTTTATGCGCGTGTCCGTCAGGGCGACCTGAGCAGTGATGGCGCACTACTCGCCGGTAATTCCGTGGCCCTTAACAGTCAGGGCGATATCACCAACAGCGGCACGATGAGCGGGCGTGACGTCACTCAACTGACGGCCAACAACCTGACCAACAGCGGCTTTATTCGCGGCGGTAAAGTGGATGTGACGGCCCAACAGACGCTCACCAACCGGGGCGGCCGGATTCAGGGGGATGACCGGGTAACCTTGACAGGCCGCGATATTACCAGCGCGTCTACGTTGCGCGGGGATGAGGCTAACCGCTGGCTGGACCGTCCAGCGGGGATTTATGTGCAGAACGATAAGGGCGCCTTATCGCTGAGCGCCATCAACAATGTGCAATTAACCGCCAGTGACGTCAAAAACGCCGGTAAAGACGGTCGCACCGAGATAACCGCAGGCCGTAACCTGACGCTGGATACCTTAAGTACACACCGCACAGAGCAGGGCGACTGGGGAAAAGAGAACTACCGCCATCTGACCCAACAACAGGATATCGGCAGCCAGATAACCGGCGCCGGTGAGGTGACCCTGCAAGCCGGGCAAGATTTGACCGCCACCGCCGCCCACGTCGATGCCGGTCAACAATTGACGGCGCAGGCCGGAAATAACCTGACGTTGACCACCGGTACCGCCTCATCCGATTTAGTGGAGCACAGTAAACAAACCAGTAAAGGCTGGCTGTCCAAGTCGTCAGTGGAAACCCACGACGAAGTGCATGACCGGCAGGCGCTCAGTACCACATTCAGCGGCGATAAGGTCAATCTACAGGCCGGAAAAGACCTGCATATCAGCGGCAGCCATGTGGCTGGCTCGCAGGATGTCAGCCTGAGCGCCGGTCAGCAGCTTACCGTCACCACCACCGCAGAATCTCACGGTGAAACCCATTTACGGCAGGAGAAAAAATCCGGCCTGATGGGCACGGGCGGGATTGGTTTCACATTAGGCAAGGCCAGCCAGAAAACCACCACCGACAGCGACAGCGACAGCCAGCTGAGTAAAGGCAGCACGGTCGGCAGCAGTCAGGGCAATGTGACGCTCAACGCGGGAGAACAACTCCGGGTTCACGGCAGTGAGGTGATTGCCGGTCAAGACCTGACGCTGACCGGTCAACAGGTCGCGGTCACCAGTGCGGAAAACCGCCATCACACCACGACAAAAACCGAACAAAAACAGAGCGGCTTAACCGTGGCGTTGAGTGGCGCCGCTGGGGGCGCCATCAACACGGCCGTGCAAACGGCCCATGAAGCGCAACAGACCGCCGACCCGCGCCTGAAAGCGTTACAGCATACTAAAGCCGCTCTGAGCGGAGTACAAGCGACTCAGGCCGCCCGACTGGCCGAAGCCCAGGGCAGTGACGAGAAAGGCAATAATAACCTGGCCGGGGTTAGCCTGTCCTACGGTCGCCAGTCTTCTCGTTCAGAACAGCAGTATCGTCAGACCACCCAACAGGGCAGCCATCTCACTGCCGGGGATAACCTCACGATAACGGCGCACGGTGACGATAAAGGGACATCCGGCCCGAACGGCGATATCCGCATTCAGGGCAGCCAGTTACAGGCGGGTAAAGACCTGCAACTCAATGCCCGTCGGGATATTACGCTCTCGTCCAGCCGGAACACCGAACAGACCGCCGGCAAAAACAGCAGCCACGGCAGCTCGCTGGGCGTGGGCCTGACCGCCGGCCCCGGAGGCGCCGGTCTGAATGTTTCGGCTAATGTCAGTCGGGGCAACGGCCGTGAAAACGGCAACGGCGTCAGCCACCATAACACCACGTTACAGGCGGGACAGACTGTCGAGTTGAACAGTGGCCGGGATACCACCCTGAAAGGGGCACAGGTCAGCGGCGAACAGATTACTGCCGACGTGAAACGTCATCTGACACTCAGCAGCGAGCAGGACAGCCAGCGCTATGACAGCCGACAACAGAATGCCAGCGCGGGCGTCAGTGCCACCGTGGGTCCCCTCACCAACGGCACTCTGAATCTCAATGCCAGCCGCAACAAACTGCACAGCAACTATGATTCGGTGCA
>NZ_JAJAFY010000084.1:0-9172 GCF_025384885.1 Photorhabdus kleinii | reverse complement strand
GAATATTTAAAAGGAATGAAATTGTGCGCGTAAGTACCAATATATTGTACGAGCAGAAAATGACGAGTATCACTACTGCTCAGTCGAAATGGATGCAGCAGGGAGCACAGCTATCCAGTGGTCAGAGGGTGATAAATCCATCTGATGATCCGATGGCGGCATCTCAGGGTGTCATGGTTGCTCAGGCTGAATCTCAGAACCAGCAGTATATAACCGCTCGCTCGTTTGCTAACAACGCGATTTCTATGCAATTGAGTGTGGTATCCAAAGCTGTCGGTGTGGTTCAAAATATTCATGAAAGTTTGGTAGCCACAGTAAACGGTGTATTGAGTGATGAAGATCGTAACTCGTTGGCTATTCAACTGACAGGGTTTAAAGAACAACTGGTGAATTTGGGTAATACTACCGATGGTAATGGCCGCTATATTTTTGCCGGTTATAAAACGGATGTGAAGCCTTTTGATGAGAGTACAAGCGGTACAGTGAGCTATCGAGGTGGCTCTGAGGAAATAACTCAGAAAGTAGATAGTAACCGCTCTATGATTATTGGACATACCGGGGAGCAGGTTTTTCTCTCGTCTACCAGTAATCCGATAAAAGAGCCGGATGGCAGCCCGAGTGAATCTGATATATTTAAAACCATAGACATGGCGATTCAGTCATTGAAAACACCCTTTACCGGGGCAGATCAAAATAGTCGTGATGATGCGCTGGAATTGTTGAATAAGGCTAACCGCGGCGCTCGCAATGCGTTGAATAATATCTCTTCTGTGGAGTCGGTATTGGGTTTACAACTGAGAGAAATAGAAGACTTAAATAATTTGGGGGCAGAACGCAGCTTGGCGAATAAAAGCCGTTTGAGTCAATTGGTTGATGTAGAATGGAACTCAGCGATTTCGAATTATTATCAGCAACAAGCCGTACTTCAAGCATCGTATAAAACATTTGTCGATATGAAAGGCATGTCGTTGTTTGAGATATTTCGTTAATTTAATTTTTACTTTAATCGCTGGTTTTTAGGCCAGCGATTTTATCAATTAAATATCTTACGTCATTATTTATTATTTAAATAATTCTGTTTTAATTTCTGAATTAATACTCCTATAGATGTTTACTTTTAATAAAGTGAATGCTGTTTTTTTGCAGTTAAATATATGCTGAGATAAAAAATCATATTAAAAATATATTGTTGAAGCTTAAAGTATCGGATGTGGACTAGGATAGAATTCAGTAATTTCAGTTTCTGCATGTTGGTAATTACTGAGATTGATAACTACGACTTTGTAGAAGTAAACCGCATTAGGTACTCTTCGGAAAAATTTAGTTTCACCAGGTTGGATATCAATAAAAGCATACTGATTGTAGTCCCCAAAGGGAGGTGCCCAATAATTTACTGCTCTAATAGGTGCAGGACCGTTGTTTTTTATATTAAAACTAGGGTAATGAGTAGTAGGCATTATGATATTTCCACCAGTATAAAGCTCAAAAGTTTGATTAGGGTTTATATGTATAAGTTTCATTTTATTTTTCCTTATCATGATGATTATTATGTTACATATAGTACAGATAATCTTATCTGAGAAATTTAACTTAACACTTTCCCATAACAGTTAAATATTGAAATTTATCAGTGATGTAAAAGGAATAAGATAAATGAATTTATCGTATTTGAATGCCAATTTAATAATTAAAAAAGGAAAAGTATATTGTTGTTTGAGATATTACTCTAATTCAGTTTTCTGTTTTATTTTTATTGCTGATTTAAGTCAGAGATTTTGGCTAATTAAATGATTTTCCATCATTAACTATAGCTCGTTAAATGCATTAGTTGTTTATGTTGTATTCTAAAAAATTCATTGATTTTTTAGAATAAAATATCATTATTTTTATTAAAATAAGTATATTATTTCTTCCGTTTTATATGCTCCCGTTTATATGTTGAACAATTAAGCCTCGGCCTCACATAATCAGGAGGAAAGTAATGACAGATTCAGGGCTGGTTTTTACACTTACTGCGGGTAGTCTCCCGGAGAAAACTTTTGTTGTGGTTGACTTTACGCTAGATGAAGCTCTATCAACATTATTTTGTCTGGAGGTGACATTAACCAGTGCTGACCCGGATATTGATTTTGCGGATGTTCTGGATCATTTTGCGACACTAACCGTTTATCGCGATGGAAAAATAGAACGCAGTGTCACTGGGATTGTGACTCAGTTTGAACAAGGTACGACAGGTCGTCATCGCAGTTATTATTCCTTGACTCTTCACCCTGGTTTATGGCGTGCCGGATTACGGGTGAATTCCCGTATTTTTCAGCATCAATCTGTGACCGAGATTATTGAAATATTATTGAAAGAAAATGGCGTTAGAAACTTCCATTTCCTATTGCGTTATGAGCATCCTGAACGGGAATTTTGTGTTCAATACGATGAGAGTGATTTGGCGTTTCTTCATCGTTTATTGGCTGATGAAGGAATATTCTATTATTTTGATTTTAGTGAAGAGCGGGGAGAGCCATTAATTGTTTTTACTGATTCTTATCGGATAAATAGCAACCTTTCACTGCCTTATCATCCAGAATTGGATGCGACAGGAAGCCAATGCAGTATCAGTCGATTCTGTTGGCGTGAACAGGTCGGGATTGCCAATATTGAGTTGAAGGATCGTACTTTTAAAAATCCACTGTGGGGGGCTGAATATGAATATCACGAACGCCAAATTAACCACCAGCGTTCAGATTTGCCCAGTTACACTTACTATGATTTTCCCGGGCGCTTTAAAAAAGGTGCGATTGGCGAGCGCCTGAGTCAATATCGTCTGGAAGCGCTCCGTACTGATGCTATGTTTGGCCGTGGGCAAAGTGACTGTTTTGCTCTGGCGCCGGCATCAGGGTTTACGCTGACTGATCATCCGAAAGCGCAATTTAATGCCTTGTGGCTGGTCATTAGCATCAGCCATCACGGTAGACAACCACAGGCGGATGAATCCCGTTTTGGTGAAATGGGGACGACCTTAACGAATGATTTCACTTTTGGCGATCGTAACCGGGTATGGCGTCCCTCGCCTTATCCTAAGCCGCGTATTGACGGCCTACAAATTGCGACTGTGGTTGGCCCGGAGGGGGAAGAGATCTTTTGTGATGAATACGGGCGTGTGCGGGTACAGTTTGCCTGGGATCAATATGGCAAATTCAATGACCAGAGTTCTTGTTGGATCAGAGTCAGTCAGGCTTGGGCCGGCAAGCGTTGGGGTATGATTGCTATCCCGCGTGTAGGGCAGGAAGTGTTGGTGGATTTTCTACATGGCGATCCCGATCAGCCAATTATTACTGGGCGTACCTATCATGCCGCTAATATTGTGCCTAACCATCTGCCGATAGCAAAAACTCAGATGTCAATTCGTTCAAAAACCCATAAAGGAGAGGGTTTTAATGAACTGCGGTTTGAGGATGAAAAAGACCGAGAAGAGGTGTTTATTCATGCTCAGAAAAATCTGGCGATTAAGGTGCTTAATTCCCGGGATGAGCGAATTAATTACAACCGTACAACCAGCATTGGACATGATGACGAACTGGTGATTGCCAACAACCGTAAAATAACGGTTGATGGGCAGCAGGAGCATAAAACCACCGGGAACTACGTTGTTCAGGTTGAGGGTGACAAAACTTTGCAAGCTGGCGGCAATGTGGCACAGAAAGTTCAGGGTATGCTCAGTATTGATACCAATGGTGATATTACGGTGCAAAGCGGCAATAAAATCAGTCTGAAAGTAGGTAATAGCTTTATTGTTATTCATGCTGATGGTGTCGATATTAAAGGTCCATCTATTAATCTGAACTCAGGGGGGAGTCCTGGAGATTTATTGCGACCGGCGAATCCGGTTATTTTGCAAGCTGCCGCTAGTGCTGGTTCCTTGTTTGTTGCACACTGTCCGAAGGAGGATAACAACTGATGGCCGCTGAAAAATATTATGCCGTCATTGACGGTGCGATTGAATACCGATTGTTTTTTATCTTGGAAAATTTTAATCCCCCTGCGGTTTGTCTTTATGACGAATCTTTATCACCTGAGCTGCTTAAGGTGGCGCCTTATTTGGTGGAGGTAACAGAAAAAGTCGGACTGTATTTAGAGGAATGGAAAACATGCTGGGGAATTTGTCTTCACTCAAAAGCGGATATGAAAACATTGCGTCAGCATTTACGCAAATATCTCCAAGTATTATTACCCGATCAAGATAAACCGGTATTTTTCCGGTTTTATGATCCGCGTAATATCTGGGAGTTTCTCAGTGTCCTCAGTGACTGGGAAATTCACTGTTTTCTGGGGCCGATAAATAAAATTAGCACTTCTCTGATGGGCGTTAAGCATGAAGATAATTTTCACGCGGTCAGAAAACAATTTCCCGCAGAGGCATGCTCCAGACAAAAGATGTTGCGGATCACAACAAAGCAATATGCTCAGTTAAATGAGCTATTCGAGCAACGATATATTAATAAACTGACGCAATTTATTAATGAAGTCAATTACCATAATGGCGCCGGTACGATAGATCTGCCATACGACTCCCTGTCGGCACATTCAGACCGGATATTGAAAAACCCGTTCCCTGAGACACATTATTTTCCCGCTTACATGGATGAGGCCACATTTATTCAACATAAAACCTTAGCAGAGGATTGTTTTTATTTTTGTCGTGATAATGAAATCACTGATGAACGCGCCATTGGAGGGTTTCTCTATTTACTGGTGGAGAGACATATCAATCAGTTTGAGCAAATCCCGCGGGCATGGTTAACCGCACTCAGAGACCCCCAGTGGCCGGGTTATTATCGGATGGAAACATTATTAAAAAGCGAATTGGGTTTTATCCCCGATTAGGTAATTAAAAGGTAATTGATATGGCTGAGCAAACTATTTCACACCGTGCTGGTGTTGCCTGCATGACATGCGACAACCCGGACCCCTGTATTTATAAAATCAGCGTCACTTTTGGTCAGAATACTCAGATTTGGCCTGAAAAGCCGGCAATTAAGATGAGCCTGATTGATCATGGAAAAGGTCAAAAAGGGACGATACAGATTGAAACTAAATGTAATAATGCGGCTAAACATCATGCGGTGCTAACGGGGGGGCAGAAAGAGAAAACGCTAGAATTTAATGCTCCGCAGGAGGTGACATTATTTTATAAAGATCAGTTGGCAGACGCTGAGATTGAAAGTGATTTGGAAAGTGTCTGGTTTTATTTATCTAATCTTGCCAACCCGACAGATATCTACAGTGAACCGCGTTATTATAAGTTAATAACCCAGGGCTGCCTGGATAGTCAACAGTACGCGACGATAGCGGTTTACCCGTCGGTCAGTTTTATGGTCTCGGTTGGGTTGAGCTTTGATTTTTCTCATGGAGAACGCACTGTAAAAGAGCGACGTGATGAGCAGAAAAAAGCGCGTCAGGCGATGGAAAATGTCAAGCCTAAAAATGGCAATAAACTGCGCAGTGGGTGGACAACCCATACGGACCCATTTTATCTGACCCGACAGACGGCCATTAACGTCGAATACGCTTTAACGGTTCAGGATATGGATTATTCGGCGAAGTTTGCGGAAATTAATAAGGTGAGGAAAAACCTGCCCAATTTAGAGGCCATCAATCGGGTGGAAAAGCTACTGGGTTATACCAAAGAATACCTGGCGCCCGATCCGGATTCAAAAGGCACCCGCAGCTACCAACTGCTTGAGCTTAAGGTGGACCCCATCAATATTGGACTGGCTTATGCTTATGACCGAACCACTTCGATGGATGACCGTACCCATTTTCTAGGTTTCAGTGCCGCTCCTTTTTTGGGGATGACGGCAAAACTGGATCTCATTCAAATGGGGGCGGCGTATTGCAAGATAGAGCGTGTAGCAGCCAAATTCAGGGAGGCGGTGGCCCGCAGGAATTCAGATGATAAAAACTATTTAGATCTGGAATGTTGCATTATTTTGACATGCAATTTGTCCTTTCAATTGGGTGCCGCTTATAAACAAAAGCAGTGGACTTTTGACGCTGGTGATAAGAATGATTTGAAATTGAGTCTGGAGGGAAAAATGAATGTCGCCTTTAAGACCCATATTATGATAATGGAAGTCGCAATGGGAGCGGGTGTGGCTGTAAAAACAGCGGCGGGTTTTGAACTTGATCAACATGATAAAGGGATCGATCTGGCGGGCTACCATAATGGGATTGTTGCGGAATTTGCGATAGACGTGGATGTGGAAAAAGAAGGTGATAAAAAATCTATCATTAAAGTTACAGGTAAATGGAAATGGGTTATTGCCGATCCGTTAAAAGCTAAAGAATCCCCGTTAAGAATTAATCTGATAGGGGAAGAGCGGCCTATTACTCGACCGGAGGTGGTCCCGGGCGCTGAAACAACATCGTGGGAAATGGGTTATGACCCTAACTTTAAACCTAAGATGGATAACATTCCGTTTATCACCGGGTTACCCGGAATGTGAGGATAAAATGAGATTGAAACTGTTATTGCTGTTATTAGGAGTGATTATTATGTCTGGTTTAGGAGTAATGGTGATGTTTGGTGCTAATGCAAATGAACCCCGGCTATATATTCGTAGTTTATTCGATATTCAGTATGCTTTTTGTGATATTAAAACCAATGGAGTAACCGGGTTTAGTAACCGTAATTCAGCCTTGGAAGGGCGAGGATTTGGTAGCTCCAGTACAGCTTCTATGCTATTAATGGCAAATGGTGAAAATGAAATCAGTCTGGAATTTGGTGCGCTAGGCTGGTTTTCCTCGGATGCGTTATCAGATAAAGACCGCAATCACTTTAATTCTGAGGCCAAATGTACGCTGGAACTGACGGCTATGCGTGGTAAAAAAAGTGAAGTATTGACGGCAATTGAAGTGGTAATTGATAAAAATGGTCAGCCTGTGGCAACAACACCCGCGAATGAAGCGAAATATGCTGCTATTAGCACACCGGTAGTGCGTCATGTGATACAAGCTGAAAAAGTAGGACCTGGGCATATAGAGAAACAATATTTTTATCCGAAAGAATTTCCACTCAATATGACTTTATACCGGTTTAATCGAAATGTAAAAATCAGTGGTTTACCTGAATGGGAGTGGGTGAAAGCAACCCCTTATACTGATACCCCGGAACAACGTCAACAATTGCAACAGGCTTATATGGCTGCTTGGCAGGCCTATAATGCTAAGGATTTGAATACACTCCGTGATCAGCAAAAGGTTGCGCTCAAAGCTTGGGCTTGGGCCACTGGCGAAAGTGAAGAGAGTGTTTTTGCTGATCAATCTGTTTACCGTAGGATCAAAATAAAAAGTTTCAAAATGAAGCCAATTAACTGGGATGACTACCAAGTTAAGATAATGAATCAGGGTAGAATGGTTAGGTTAGTGAATAAGTCGGACTTAAAGAATTCTCCGATATCCTATTATTACGTTGATGAGGAAGATGGAGAAACGGTTTTGTCTACCGTTGCACCGATTTTCTCATTAATTAATGGCCGTTTTGTTCAGGTAATTTAATGGGTAGCAATATCGGGTTATTTGACCCGATATTTTCTCTTGATGGGAAATGCAATAAAAATCGGTGATATCAGTTCAGCATTTGTTGATTGTAAAGAGACACTGGGATTGTGGATTGGGTTAATATTAAAGTTGAATAATATTCCACTTATCACCGGGTTACCCGGAATGTGAGGATAAAATGAGATTGAAACTGTTATTGCTGTTATCAGGAGTGATTTTTATGTTGAGTGCTCATGCAAATGAATCGAGGTTATATATCCGCAGTTTATTTGATATTCAGTATGCCTTTTGTGATATTAAAACGAATGGAGTAACCGGGTTCAGTAACCGTAATTCGGCTCGGGAAGGTCGGGGATTTGGTACCGCCAGTACAGCATCTATGCTATTCATGGCTAATGGTGAAAATGAAATCAGTCTGGAGTTTGGTGCGTTGGATTGGTTTTCTCCAAGTGAAATGTCAGATAAAGCTCGTAATCATTTTAATCCTGAGGCTAAATGTAATCTGGAGCTAACCGCCATGCGTGGTAAAAAGAGCGAGGTGTTGACAGCGATAGAAGTGGCAATTGATGAAAATGGTGAGCCTGTAGCAATAACACCCGCAAATGAAGCGAAATATGCTGCTATTAGCACACCGGTGGTACGTCATGTGATACAGGCAGAAAATGTGGAAGCTGGACATAAAGATAAAAAGTTCTTTAAGAGCCGGAAATTTCCACCCAATATGACCTTATACCGATTTAGCAGGAATGTAAGAGTTAGTGGATTGCCTGAATGGGAATGGGAGAAAGCAACTCCTTATACTGATACCCCGGAACAACGTCAGCAATTGCAACAGGCTTATATGGCTGCTTGGCGGGCCTATAATTCTAAGGACTTGAATACACTCCGTGATCAACAAAAAATTGCGCTCAAAGCTTGGGCTTGGGTTACTAATGAAAGTGAAGAGAGTATTTTTGCTGATCAATCTATTAGTGATATCAATGCAAAAGACTTCAAAATGATACCAATTAACTGGGATGACTACCGGGTTAAAATAATGAATCAGGGCAGAATGGTTAGGTTAGTGAATAAGTCAGACTTAAAGAATTCTCCGATATCCTATTATTACGTTGATGAGGAAGATGGAGAAACGGTTTTGTCTACCGTTGCACCGATTTTCTCATTAATTAATGGCCGTTTTGTTCAGGTAATTTAATGGGTAGCAATATCGGGTTGTTTAGCCCGATATTTTTTCTTGATGAGAAATGCAATAAAAGTTGGTGATATCAGTTCAGAATTGGTTGATTGTAAAGAGATACTGGGATTGTGAATTGGGTTAATATTAAAGTTGAATAATATTCCACTTATCACTGGGTTACCCGGAGTGTGAGGATAAAATGAGATTAAAATGGTTATTGCTATTATTAGGCGTGATTATTATGTCTGGTTTAGGTGTGATAGTAATGCGAGGTGCTAATGCAAATGAGCCGAGGTTGTATATTCGCAGTTTATTCGATATCCAATATGCCTTTTGTGACATCAAAACCAATGGCGTAACGGGAATGGATAATCGAGATTCAGCCCGTGAAGGTCGGGGATTTGGTACTGCCAGTACAGCTTCCATGCTATTAATGGCAAA
>NZ_JAJAFY010000083.1:0-9466 GCF_025384885.1 Photorhabdus kleinii | reverse complement strand
ATTATGGCTATCAACATCGGGAGTAATATAGGTTTTACCATCAAAAAACACAGGTTGCCCATGTGAATTAAATGGTGCTTTAGGAGGAGCTATTCTCCGATCAAAGCCTAATTTCCCTGCTGCCTCTTGGGCTTCTTTTCCTTTCAGAGCCAGATAAGCTAAGTCGTCTTTATTCGGCTTTTCCGGGATCGGCGTAATTGTAGTATTTCCGCCAGTATCCGGCTTACCTTCCGTATTGCCGGTATGATTTGGCGTAATACCAGACCGATTCTCCTCATTGCCTGTATGGTTCGGTATACTACCCGGCTCTAACTGTTGTTTCCACCGGTATGATTAGGGTATTTCCTGATATCACCGGATTGATCACCGCCGGTATGTTCTGGTAGATCAGTTGGATGAGCAACTTGAGTGTATTTATTCTGAAGTGTATTTAGGTAACTCTGTGTAATTTCATCATTTCCCATCATCTGAAGCATAATCAGATGGTCTAAGTCTTCTGAAGAAATCTTATCAGCAATTTCCTTCGCTACTACTCCAGTTATACCCGCCTTAACACCTATCTCCAGGACTTTCTCTGCCACTTTGGCACGGCATGGGGCAGCTATTGCACACCCTTCCGTTACCAGTTTACCTAAGAAATTATTGTCAGCAACAACCCATTCCAGTGCGAAGTTGACCGCCAAGCACCTATTTTTTCTATGGTACTCAGTCAGTTACAACCTGTTTTTCCCTGTACGGTTTGACTCCCGGCCAATAACACCCCGACGCGACTTTTCAGCTCGATAAGCCACTTTGCCTTGATGTGATGAACCTCACCTTTAGAGTTAGATGGTTATCCAACATTTGGGGTACGGTCCACATGGGGGGATTTTACTTTAGGCAGTAATAATAATTTATTGTAGAAGTGACAATGTTTTTCACTGTTTCCTTTTCTAAAATAATATCAGTAACATGTGGTTTTAGTATTTCCTCCCAATGATATCCAACATCATCATTACCATTTAAAACACTCAGTTTTGCACCTAAGATTCTTATCATACTGCCATTAGATACAGCAAAAACATAACAACAGTCATTTTCTAAATTATATGTAGATGCTTGATATTTGTAAGAAGTAACAAAATCGTCTGATACTTCTTTCTCTGGTTCAGCCCGTTCAGGCAACATTGTTTTTAACATAGAGAAGTAAGCTTCTTTTTTTTCCATATTGAAAATATTATTATTTTCAACAGGTAATACCAAAGCATTACTATCAGATAAACAAAGGATATCTCCTCCTAATGTTGCTACTTTCGCACTATTTGGATACAGTTTTCCATCTATACAAAAATGAAATAAGCCATTTCTATATCCATTTTCTGTACTCCAATCAGATAAATACTCTATAAGTATGGCAAAATGATTTGGATCACCAAAAATCATAATTATCTCCATTTTCCAGGTAAACCAAGTTTCTTTTTAACGTCTGATGGAACGTCGCTCTTGCTTAATGCCGCACTTTTATCACCTGTGCTACCGGACCAATGCCACGTACCATCATTAGTATTGGTAAATTGATGTACATTACCATTACTATCCAATGCGTATCTTTTTTTACCACTTGCAACTGAATTGCCAAACAATTCGATCGAATTTTTAGGTTCAGTCCCGGCATTATGGTGATAACCTATTTGTCCTGGAGTATGTTTAGGGTTTGATTTATACACTAATCCATTATTAGTTGTCACAGGATCAGGAGCCGGTATAGCACTTCCCTTACCCCTTTTGCGCCAGCTTTACTGATCCCTCCGGCAACCCCCGCAGACGCCGCAATCCCCGTCTGCCCCATAATCTTCACGATTTCCTGGGTCGTTTCTTCTGAGCCACCGGTGACTTGGGCACGATGGAGCACTAAATTGCGGGAGGCATCAATATTCGACATCGCACCCCGTAAATCAGCCCATTCCCGCACTTCTGCCGGTGTGAGGGAATCCAGTCCCTGCATTCTGGCTTTTTCCTGAATTTCACTCATCCGGGCACTGTAATCACCCTGTAATGCTCGCAGCTCTTTGGCAACCGCAACACACTGGTCAGCGCCTGAACACGTTGCTATCCGCGCCTGAACCTGATCATATTCCTGCCGATATTTATCTCTGACCGTCGCACGACAACTGCTATCTCCCTGACAATTGACCAGTTCCTCGCTCCTTGAGCGATTCTGGTCAACGCTTAAGTGATTATTATCGACAACAAGCTGTACCCAGACTTGCGATTATATTGGCCGGAATTAAGTAGCTAAGGATCTGAAGAGGATTTTCTTTTGCGAATTTCTTCTATCTTCGCCAATACCCAAATTCCAATTCCAACAGGCAATCCTGCACCAACTCCTACTCTCGCAGTGTAAATAAAATCATTCCAATGATAATTAAAATAACCATTTTCAAAATAATAAAATGCAGGTACAGCTAACCCTGCAATAAAGGCCAAAAGAAAAATAAACGATGTCCAGTAAGCTGTAAGTAGGATAAAAGCTTTTAATCCTATTCGTTTATTTTCCATTTTTAGCTCCATTTTCTTTTATCTGGTTTTCAATACCAGTGCCTATTACTGTACCTACAACAGTACCTCCGATAGCCCCACCTATTTCTGACGCTACAGGACTGATAACGACAGGAGCCAGTTTATCTGTAATTATTTTTCCACCTTTAGCACCTGCTACAGTACCAACAGCCGCACCTATAACAGCTCCAGTTGCATCTTCACCTTTAAGCTTGCTACCTAGCCAAGCTCCACCAATATTTACCCCTTCTGTATATATCAAACCTTTACCTTGGGTTAATGCTCCCACTCCGGCAGCTATAAGCGTGTCAGTATAGCTGTAATTCTCGTTTGGTTTCATAGTGATAAGCTGTTTTCCGGTGTCAGATATTGCACCAAGTAAAGCTCCACCCACTACGGCTGCGGTCCCAGCAACAGGCGCAACTATAGTCCCTCCCACAGCAGAAGCACCTGCACCCCAAGCGACTAACAATCCTCTTGCCGGATCTTGCCCTTCCGGGTGATCACCTTTGGCATGTTTTGACAATGCAGCCGAAATCTCTTGGGGAGATTTACCTTCATTTAACATCGCAGCAGCCAGACTGGATGCTGACCGACCGTAATCTGCCATGCCTTTGGGTAAACTTAGGGCATTATTATCCGCCGCATTCTTCCCGGCCTGCGCACCAGTGAGGGCGCTGGCGCTGGAATCACCGGCAATGCCGCCGGCCAGCCCAGCCGCCAGGGTAGAGAGGGTGCTGATAGTCTGTTTCTGTTCCTCCGTTAACTCACTGACGTTAGCCTTATCGCCGTAAAGTTGCTTAATCAATACCTGAGCCGCCAGTTCACCAGAAGCAGCGCCGGCTGCTCCCGACAAGGCATTGTTGCCACTGACTTCCGCCGCCACGGCGCCCAAAATCGCATGGGCCAGCGTATTGGTGGCGATATCCACCTGATGGGTTTGTGGGTCAGTCGTCAGTTCTTTAATCACGCCAGCCAGATACGGCGAAGCACCGCCGGCCAACGCCTGACCAAGATTGTTCCCCGCTAGCCCCTGAATCGCTGCCGTAGCCGCCTGTAACGCTTTTTGATATTTGCCGCCGGTCCCCAGGCCGGAGTCATTCAGCGCCTGCGTGTAAGCGGTGTCATAAATTTGTTTATTGATATCCTCCAGAGTCGGGTGTTGATTGCCTGCGTTGATCAATTTTTCTTTGGCATCAGCTTGGTCCTGTTCACTGATATGACTGAGTTTCGCTTTCGCCGCTTGGGTCGCGATAATTTTCCCTTCCGTCCCGGCTATCTCGGTCATCTGGGCGCTGAGTTCGCCAATCAGTTGCGCCTGTTTCAGCCGCTGTTGTTCCTTTTCCTTGTCAAATATCGGACTCAAGACATTGGCGGCGTTATCGGTATCGCGACTTAAGTTCGCGATATCCTGCGTTTGGTGGTCCTTATCCCGGATAATCAGGTGGCCGTCACTGACGGCGGCATGCGTGGTACTGCTGTCATGGCCCTGATTATGGGCCCCCGTCAGCGCATTAACCGCCAGATTATTCAGCACCTGACCGGTGGTTGGTTGGCCGAGGCTGACGCCCGCATTCTGCTGCTCAACGCTAAAGTCCGCTTTATTTTGAATATCTTTAAAACCCAGTGTCCCGGTGTTCAGGGTGTTTTTGGCTTTGTCGGCAGTACTTGCTATCACTGCACCATCCAGTTGGGTGTGGTCGCCGACGTTAACCTGATAACCGCCTTTACCAGCAAACAGCCCGGTCTGCTCCTGTACTGAATCATAGTTGCTGTGCAGTTTGTTGCGGCTGGCATTGAGGCTCGCTGTGCCGTTGGTGAGGGGACCCACAGTGGCACTGACGCCCGCGCTGGTGTTGTGTTGCCGGCTGTCATAGCGCTGGCTGTCTTGTTCACTGCTCAATGACAGATGGCGTTTCACCTCGGCAGTAATTTGCTCACCCTTCACCTGTGCCCCTTTTAACGTCGTATCCCGGCCACTGTTTAGCTCAACGGTCTGTCCCGCCTGTAACGTGGTGTTATTGTGGCTGACGCCGTTGCCGTTTTCACGGCCGTTGCCCCGACTGACATTGGCCGAGACGTTCAGACCGGTGCCTCCGGGTCCAGCGGTCAGGCCCACGCCCAGCGAGCTGCCGTGGCTGCTGTTTTTGCCGGCGGTCTGTTCGGTGTTCTGGCTGGATGAGAGCGCAATATCCCGACTCGCATTGAGTTTCAGGTCTTTGCCCGCCTGTAACTGGCTGCCCTGAATGCGGATATCGCCGTTCGAACCTGATGTCCCTTTATCGTCACTGTGCGCCGTTATCGTGAGGTTATCCCCGGCGGTGAGATGGCTGCCCTGTTGGGTGGTCTGACGGGACTGCTGTTCTGAACGGGAAGACTGGCGACCGTAGGACAAGCTCACCCCGGCCAGGTTGTTATTGCTGCTGCTGTCACTGCCCTGAGCTTCCGCCAGTCGGGCGGCTTGAGTCGCCTGTACCCCGCTCAGCGCGGCTTTGGTATTTTGCAACGCTTTCAGGCGCAGGTCACTTTCATTGCGGGCGGTTCTGGCTGTTTGCACCGCACTGTTGACGGCCCCGCCGGCAGCGCCACTCAGCGCCACGGTTAAGCCGCTCTGTTTCTGTTCGGTTTTTGTTGTGGTGTGATTGCGGTTTTCCGCACTGGTGACAGTGACCTGTTGACCGGTCAGCGTCAGGTCTTTACCGGCAATCACCTCACTGCCGTGAATACGGAGTTGTTCTCCCGCATTAAGAACCACATTGCCCTGGCTGCTGCCGACCGTGCTGCCTTTGCTAAGCTGGCTGTCGCTGTCGGTGGTGGTTTTCTGGCTGGCTTTGCCAACGGTAAAACCAATCCCGCCCGTGCCCATCAGGCCCGATTTTTTCTCCTGCCGCAAATGGGTTTCACCGTGAGATTCTGCGGCGGTGGCGACGGTAAGCTGATGACCGGCGTTCAGGCTGACATCTTGCGTGCCTGCCACATTGCTGCCGCTGATATGCAGGTCTTTACCGGCCTGTAAAGTCACTTTATCGCCGCTGAATGTGGTACTGAGCGCCTGCCGGTCGTGCACTTCATCGTGGATTTCCACCGACGACTTCGACAGCCAGCCTTTGCTGGTCTGTTTACTGTGCTCCACTAAGTCGGATGAGGCGGTACCGGTTGTCAGCGTCAGGTTATGCCCGGCCTGCGCCGTCAGGTGTTGACCGGCATTGACGTGAGCGGCGGTGGCGGTCAAATCCTGCCCGGCTTGCAGGGTCACCTCACCGGCACCGGTTATCTGGCTGCCGATATCCTGTTGTTGGGTCAGATGGCGATAGTTATCTTTCCCCCAATTCCCCTGTTCTGTACGGTGTGTGCTTAGGGTATCCAGCGTCAGGTTATGGCCTGCCGTTATCTCGGCGCGACCGTCTTTACCGGCGTTTTTGATGTCACTGGCGGTTAATTGGACATTGTTGATGGCGCTCAGCGATAAGGTGCCTTTATCGTTCTGCACATAAATCCCCGCCGGACGGTCCAGCCAGCGGTTAGCCTCATCCCCGCGTAACGTAGACGCGCTGGTGATATCGCGACCTTTCAACGTTACCCGGTCATCTCCCTGAATCTGCCCGCCCCGGTTGGTGAGCGTTTGTTGGGCCGTCAAATCCACTTTGCCGCCGCGAATAAAGCCGCTGTTGGTCAGGTTGCTGGCGGTCAGTTGGGTGACGTCACGCCCGCTAATCGTGCCGCTGTTGGTGATATCGCCCTGACTGTTAAGCGCCACGGTATTACCGGCCAGCAAGGTGCCATCACGGCTCAGGTCGCCCTGACGGACACGCGCATACACCTGCGGTACGGTGACCACCTCGGTAGTGCCATCCGGCAAGGTCACGGTTTGGTTAGTCAGCCAGATAATATCCGAAGTCAGCAATGCCATCTGCGCCGGACTTAAGGCGACGCCCGGCGTTAACTGTTGCTGTTGGCCAAAGGCAATTCCGGCATCCATCAGCGCTTTAAACTGTGCTTCGTCGTTGTTGTAGCCGGGCAAATAACGCCGGCCGGTCAGTTGGGTGATTTGGTCCCGCACCAGCCGCTGTTCGTAGAACCCATCCCCCAGGCGTTTGTGAACCAGCGCCGGGTCATGGGTTAACTGTTGCCGCATATAATCCGAGCCCAGCCACTGTTTATACTGGGTGAATTTCGGGTCGGTCTCGACCAGATAGTGGCTGTCGCTGCCCGGTTGCACCGTATACAGGCTGTTATCCGGCAGGCGGGTGTTAGGAGTCACCACGCGTATCACCGGATCGACTGTTTGTCCTTTCACCGTCTCCGGGGGCAAACTCAGTTCAAATGGCTGGCCGGGGGGCAAGACCAGAGGCTGGTCGTTTATCCCGCTCACCGGTTTGACCGCCGTGGGAGCCGCGTGTATCTGACCGGTCTGTCGGTCTGTAATCGTGATATCGGTGTTCTGTGGACGGGTATGGTCCTGCCAGGCCAGCGTTTTCAGGTCAATCGTTTCTATCACCGGGGCAGGGTGATAACCACTGCGGCTTTTTCCCTGCGAGGTTTTAGTACCGCGGAATCTGGGCTTAAGTCGTTTCTTTTTCGCATACCAGTGAGTCTGGCGACCTTTATCGGTGGTGATGCGTTCCCCCTGAGTGGCTATATTGTGCAGTTCGCCTATTTCGCCGTTCAGCTCGCCGCCGGCAACAATTTGGCTGTCGTGATTAGTGACTTCCGCACTGTTGAGCGTGATATTGCCGCCCGCCAGAATTTTACCCGGGTCACTCTGTTTGACCTGAGTTTCCTTGACAGTGCGGGTGTACTGATATTCGTAAAAGTCATTACTGCGGCTGCCGTCCGGCATGATGGCATCGTGCACGCCGTATTTGTTGTGGCGGGAAGTGTCCACCTGCGACCAGTCATAGCGGGTGGTCTGGCCGCTCAATACCGCATCGTGATGTCGTGATTTTTCTGTTTCGACAACTTGGGTGACCAGACCGGCGTTGGTGTTGTGAATCTGCTCAGCCTGAATTTTCAGGTTTTTCCCGGCCTCAATTGTCGCCGCGTGGTTATTGAGCTCACGGGCCTGACCGGTGGCCGTCAGGCTGTTGTCCAACTGGCCGCCAATGTGCATATCGCCCACGCTGTAAATCTGGGCATGATGCTGGTTGTTAAGCGTTCCAGTCCCGATATCCAGCCGGTCACGCGCGGCAATCACGGCGGCTTTGCCGTCCTGCGCGGTATTATTCAGCGTGCCCGTCTGGAGGGCGAGTTGGTCGCCGTAAATGCGCCCGGTGCCGGTATTGTTCAGGGTGTTAGCCGTGAGATGGGTCAGGCCGCCGTCAATCAATCCGGTATTGTTCAGCGTATCGTGGACCTTGATTTGCGTTTGTCCGGCGCTGATTTCACCGGCGGCGCTGTTGGTGAGATTGCGGGCGTCAAGATGCAGCGCCCGACCGGCTTTTATCTGGCGGTCATTGAGGAGATTGCCGGTGGTTTTCAGGGTCAAATTGCCATTGGCCGCCGTGTTGCCGGTATGGTGAAAATCCTCGGTTAAGGTGACGGCCATATCCCCCTGCGATAACAGTTGGCCGTCACCGCTGAGGGCCTCGGCGTTAATATCCACCTGTTTCCCGGCAATCAGGGTGCCCTGTGGGTTGTTAATCCTCAGATGCGGTTGCTGAGCCTCGCTGTTGATGGTGAGCTGTTTGCCCGCAGAGACCAACCCCTGGATATTATCCAAGGTCTGGCTGATGTTCGCTTGCAGATGGTCGGCCGCCCGTAAAGCCCCCTGGCGGTTGTCCGCCTGTTGGGCGTTGACCGTCAGGTTTTGCGCTTCCAGTCCTTTATCCGTCTGCGCCGTGTCGCGATTAATCAAGTGAGTGGTGCTCAAGGTCAATTGCTGACCACCACGGATAAGGCCGCCGGTGTTATCGGTTTGGGTTTCAACATTAAGAGTGGTGTCGCCCACGGCTTGTACCTGCCCGTGACGATTGTC
The DNA here is from genome assembly GCF_025384885.1 of Photorhabdus kleinii. Lineage (NCBI taxonomy): Bacteria > Pseudomonadati > Pseudomonadota > Gammaproteobacteria > Enterobacterales > Morganellaceae > Photorhabdus > Photorhabdus kleinii. The sequence continues at coordinate 954 of NZ_JAJAFY010000083.1, read as the reverse complement.
GAGCCGCTGGGTTTTTAGGTTGAACGTACCGGCCGACAACAATTTGCCGTCCCGGTTATCGGTCTGCGCCTGTCGGGTGTCGATAACTAACTGTCCGCCTTGCAGATGACCGTGGCGATTGTCCAGCGGGCCGCTGGTGACGGTGGTTTTGCCTTCACCAAGAATCTGGCCCTGCTGGTTATCCAGTAACTGCCCGTCGGTATCCAAGTTAAGGACGTCTGCGGATTGTAAGGTACCCTCGCGGTTGGTGAGTTGTCGGCTGTGAATGTCCAGCCCGCCATTCCCGGCTATCTGTCCCTGAGTATTGTTGAGCATGCTGCTGGTCAGCGTCGTTTTGCCGTCCGCGGCTATCATGCCGCCGGTGTTATCGATGTCGCCGGTACGCAGGGTTAACTGCCCGCCGCTTAACAACCGGCCTCCTTTTTGGTCGGCATTGCGGGTATTAATGAGCCCATGCCCGTGGGTATCAACGGCCATCTCGCGGCCGGATTGTAACAGCCCCGCCGTATTATCCAGTTCACCACTGTTTAAGGTCAGGGTGTCCCCGGCTATCACCTGTCCCGCCGTATTGATGAAGGGCTGGCCGGTGGTCTGGCTGTTGATATGCTGCGCCAGCAACACGCCTTGCGTGTTATCCAGTGTCTGGCTGGTTGTAGTCAGTCGGGTTTTGGCTTCAAGATGACCATTGGCATTCTGAATGGCCTTGCCAATGGTCAGGGTGGCGCTGTCCCCGGTAGCCACAAGGCTACCCCGGCGATTATCCAGTTGGGCAGCGCTGAGCCGGAGCGCGTTACCCGCTTCCAGCCGGCCCGCCTGATTGTCCAGCGTGTCTTTGACCGTCAGTGTCAGCGAGCCCTTGTCGGCAGCCACAATGTTGCCATGACGATTATCGACGGTCGTTGCCTTAAGGTTCAGGTTACCGTTACCGGCAAGGGTGCCCTCCTGATTATTCAG
>NZ_JAJAFY010000082.1:0-9771 GCF_025384885.1 Photorhabdus kleinii | reverse complement strand
ACTAAGATTAACTATTAGTGTGACCGTGAGTGTGAGATAAAATGATAAGACTAACATTATCATCTGTTGCTTTGCCGACTTCATCACATGATGAACGTGGATTTTCAAAAACATAGCCAATATAGTTATATCTGTTCAGTACATGAATCTCTTTTGTATTTTTTAGGTATGAGTTTTTGACACCCAGCCAGATCGGGGCGCATACGCCCATCTTAATTACTGCCTTATAAATGTCGCTTGTTACCTGATCTTCATCCATCGTTAGTGTAATGACATCTCCGCTATCGCTGATTGATAGTGGTTGCCATGACCGCATTGATTTTTGTAAAACTGAGTAATTGGTTGATTGTGCAAAAACGCTGAATGATGCAAGTACAAGTAAAAATAGCGTGCAGATATATTTTTTCATTAAATCTATCCTCTGTTTGTAGTAGAAGCCCATAAAACGGGTTTCCGTGAACTTTTTATCTTACCTGAATTTGGATATTAAAAGCCCCGAAAATCGGGGCTATTTCTCGAAGTGTGGTCAAATTTGGGACATAAAACAAAAATAATCATTTTAATTCAATTAATTAAATAAAAAATAAAAGAATTAATTGTTCTGTAATGGAATATAGGTGATCTCTCCAAAATAGCATTTCATTAGATTGCATGAGGATAAAGATGAAAGTACAAAATACAATGGTTGTCGCTGGACAACAGGCTGTTATTAGCTACGTGCCAGAAATCGGCATGTTCAGGGGTAAATTTTTAGGGCTGTCTGGTTATTGTGATTTTGTCTCTGATAGTATTCAAGGATTGTAAGATGAGGGTGAAATATCTCTACATGAATATCTTGAAGATTGCAACGCATCAGGTATTGAACCTTATGCAAGGCAAGAAAAAATCAAAACATTCACTCTGCGCTACCCCGAATCATTTGGGGAGCGATTACATTGTGCAGCAGCCGAGCATCAGATTTCGGTGAACGCGTTCATCATTGAAACTTTAAATGAGCGAATGAAACACGCGTAAAAATCCATTACACATCAGGATTAAATTGTCTTTCAGACTATTTATATTAATCATCACCCCCGCCCTAAAACACAGCGAGGGCTTTATCATTATTCCCACTCAGGAAATACCGGATTTTTAGTTTTCATGTAACCCACATTCTCGCTTCAAGCCAAAAAAACGGGTTTGTTCTTCACTCATGCCCGGTTCCCATTTTTGGGTTGTATGGATGTCACCAACAGAGAGATAACCTTGTTCCCATAATGGATGATATTCCAAGCCATGCTTTGTCAGATATTGATGCACACGTCGGTTATCCCAGTCGATAATCGGCAAAATCTTAAATATTCCCCGCTGTACAACCAGAACCGGTAATTTTGATCGACTTTCAGATTGCTGACGGCGTAAACCAGCAAACCAACTTTGTGCTCTCAGATTTTTCAAAGCCCGATTCATGGGTTCAACCTTATTAATCTGATTGTAACACTCTATTCCCTCTACGCCTTGTTCCCACAATTTCCCATATCGAGCTTCCTGCCAAGCCGGAGAATGGTCAGCACTGAATACTTGCAAATTCAGTTTCAACTGCGTTGTGAGTTTATCTATGAATTGATAAGTTTCAGGGAATAGATAACCCGTATCAGTAAGAATGACCGGAATATCAGGATATTCTTGTGTCACTAAATGAAGACATACCGCCGCCTGAATACCAAAGCTGGAGGAAAGAACAAACTCCCCTGGCAAATTTTCTAATGCCCAGTTTATCCTCTGGTGAGCATCCATCATTTCAAGCCACTGATTAATCTCAGCCAGTGATTGCTCTTGCTGTTCAGCAGTCATGCTAACAAATTGAGATAAACTGAATTGACTCATACCGCCTCCTGCCAATCGTAAAAATCGCGGGCTGAATCCAATACCGGTTTGATAATATCTGTGCGGATCAGGAAATCACCAAAACCCTCATTTGGCTGCCTCCCCGTCGCCCAACGCCCAATGAGTTCATCCATGATGGATAAAATCTCTTGTGAGCTGATATTTTCTTTATACATGCGTGGAATACGGGTGCCAATTCGATTACCGCCAAGATGAAGGTTATAACGATCAAGCGCTTTGCCAACTAGCCCTACCTCCGCCAACATCGCTCTACCGCAACCATTCGGACAACCTGTCACCCGCAAAACAATATGTTCATCACCAATACCGTGTTTATTCATCAGTTGTTCAACGTGGGTGACAAACTCCGGTAAAAAACGTTCAGCCTCAGCCATTGCCAATGGACACGTTGGGAAAGAAACACAAGCCATTGAGTTTTCACGCTGAACTGTGGTTTTATCGTCAATCAACCCATGCTGACGGGCGATAGTTTCAATGCGTTGTTTATCACTTTCAGGAATACCAGCAATGATTAAGTTCTGATTGGCCGTCAGGCGAAAATCCCCTTTATGTATTTTTGCAATTTCAGCAACCCCACTTTTCAGCCGCCTGCCGGGGTAGTCCAAAAGGCGACCATTTTCAATAAACAACGTCAAATGCCATTTATCATCGATGCCTTTCAGCCAGCCAATTTGATCACCTCGACCAGTAAATTCATAAGGTCGGATTGCCTCAAATTTCACGCCAGCGCGTCTCTCTACCTCTTCTTTAAAAGTATCAACACCAACCCGCTCCAACGTATATTTGGTTTTGGCATTTTTACGCTCAGTCCGGTTACCCCAATCACGCTGAGTTGTCACCACAGCTTCCGCAATTGCCAGCGTATGTACAAGCGGGATATAACCAAACTCACTCGCCATACGTGGATAGGTATTTTTATCACCGTGAGTCATCGCCAAACCACCACCCACCAACACGTTAAAACCAACCAGCTTGCTACCTTCTGCAATGGCAATAAAATTCAGATCGTTGGCATGCAGATCAACATCATTCTGTGGAGGAATAACTACCGTGGTTTTGAATTTACGCGGCAAATAAGTCGAGCCAAGAATCGGCTCTTCATCGGTCGTTGCGACTTTTTCTTTATCCAACCAGAGTTCAGCATAAGCACGGGTACGCGGCAGTAAATGTTCTGAGATTTTCTTCGCCCATTCGTAAGCTTGCTGATGTAGCTCTGATTGAATAGGATTCGAGGTACAAAGCACATTGCGGTTAACGTCATTCGCCGTCGCGAGCGAATCCAGTCCAACTTGATTCAGCAATTGATGCGCAAGTTTTACATTCCCTTTTAGAATGCCATGAAATTGAAATGTCTGGCGGTTAGTCAACCGGATACTGCCATAAAGGGTATTCTCTTCAGCAAACTTATCAATGCCCAACCATTGTTGTGGCGTAATCACGCCACCCGGCAGACGACAGCGCAACATTATTGCATGACGTGGCTCCAGTTTTTGCTCTGTGCGTTCAGCACGGATATCACGATCATCCTGCTGATACATGCCATGAAAACGAATCAACAGGAAATTGTCCCCTTCAAAACCTCCCGTCAAGCCATTAGTTAAATCTTCACTGATCGTACCTCGCAGGAAATTACTCTCCTGCTTCATACGCTCACTGTCAGCCAGTTTACCTTCGACAATCAAAGGACCATGTTGTTTATCATTCATTAGTACACATCCCTCTGATAACGGCGCTCAAGGCGCAGTTCACTTAAAAATTCATCTGCCTGTTCGGTATCCATACCGCTATGTTCAGCAATAATATCCAACAACGCATGTTCCACATCTTTCGCCATGCGGTTTGCATCACCACACACGTACAGATGTGCTCCTTCCTTTATCCAACGCCATACTTCTTCACCTTGCTCACGCAGCTTGTCCTGAACATAAACTTTATGCTGTTGATCACGGGACCATGCCAGATCAATACGGGTTAACAGGCCATCTTTGACATAACGCTGCCACTCCACTTGATAGAGAAAATCTTCAGTAAAATGTGGATTACCAAAGAACAGCCAATTTTTCCCTTCCGCGCCATCGGCCTCTCTTTGCTGCATAAACGCCCGAAATGGCGCAATTCCGGTTCCCGGCCCAATCATGATGACAGGCGTGCGAGGATCAGCAGGCAGACGAAAATTATCGTTATGCTCAATAAAAATACGAATATCGCCATTTTCCTGTAAGCGATCTGCTAGATAGCCGGATGCACCGCCGGTGCGGGCTCGCCCATCAATTTCATAACGAACCACACCAACTGTAAGATGAACTTCATTTTCTACTTCTGCCTGAGAAGAAGAAATTGAATAGAGTCTTGGTGTCAAAGGCCGTAGCAAATCAATAAATTGCTGCGCCTCTGGTTGAGAAGCCGCTTCTCTTATCATATCGGCGATCGGTTTATTGTGAGCGTATTGCTGTAATGCTTGTTTATCAGCAATCAAAGAAAGTAATTTTTCATCAATCAAAGAAAGTAATTTTTCATCTTTCGCGAGAACCGCGTATTTTTCCACAATCACACTGGTATTTTGGGTTAGCTCAACATGGCTGATCAACGCTTCTCTTAATGACAATTTCTGACCATTAACCTCAACTTGTTCTGTTCCCTGCAACCAGAGCAAATTCAACACTTCATCCACCAGCTCCGGATCATTTTCAAACCAAACACCCAAAGCATCACCTGGCTGATAACGCAAACCTGAATCACCCAGATCAATTTCAATATGACGAACATCTTTATCAGAACTACGACCCGTTATTTTCTGACGGGTAGCTAAGGCCGCAGTCAATGGCGCCTGTTTAGTATAAGAAGTTGAGAAAATTTCATTTACCGATCCATTCTGTGCAGTAGTAATCACAGTCCCTGTCTCAGCCGGAACACGCTGTTTCAAGATCTCAGTTAATTGTTTACGCCACTGAGCCGCAACCTGTTGATATTCCACATCACCATCCACACGCTCCAGAAGTTGTTGAGCACCTAATTCATTCAAACGATTATCGAAATCTTTTCCAGCCTGGCAGAAGCGTTCATAAGAGGTATCACCCAGACCAAAAACCGCAAATACCGTATCATCCAGCTTCGGCGCCTTTTTAGAATAGAGATATTTATACAATGCAACCGCTTCCTCGGCAGGTTCTCCTTCACCTTGAGTAGAAGCAATAATTATCAGTACTTTCTCTTGAGCAATTTGTTTGAATTTATAATCACTGGCATTGAACAAATTGACATTGAGTTTCTCTGCCAACAAATCATCACGGAGCTGCTCAGCTAAACGACGAGCATTACCAGTTTGTGAAGCTGAAATTAATGTAATCGTCTCCTGTGCCGGAACCGCAGGAGCCACAACCTGAACCTGTGGTTGGTGATTCACCATTCCCCAAAAATAACCAGACAGCCAGGCTAATTGAGTCGGTGAAAAATCCCCAACTGCCGATTGCAAACGCGCTAGTTGTTCAGGTGAAACCGGAAGAAGTGAAATTGAAGGTGGTTTTATGCTCATTATCCTGTGCTGCCCTTTACGATTACCAATGTCCGTTATTTTTAGTAAATAAAATAAATAGGGATGGTTTGTAAGGTTATCTCAGCGACTTGTTACTATTTAAAGAAACTATCGCAATATCAAATAACCAAAACGCCTAACCATATTTACAGATTTAATATATCTATAAAACAGTTAATAAGAGCAATGGCAAAAAAATGAAAAAACCAGGTTTAATTCAGAAGATCGGGTAGAATAGCGGGTTTTTTGAAGTCAGGGAGAACCACTATGAGCACAACGATTTTTAAAGATTTTCAGTTTGAAGCCGCCCACCGTCTGCCACATGTCCCAGAAGGCCATAAATGCGGTCGTCTGCATGGACACTCATTTATGGTACGACTGGAAATTACCGGGGAGGTCGATCCTCATAGTGGCTGGATTATGGACTTTGCCGATTTAAAAGCCCTATTCAAACCTGTTTGGGAACAGCTAGATCACCATTACCTGAACGATATCCCTGGACTGGAAAATCCAACCAGCGAAGTATTGGCAACCTGGATTTGGCATAAAGTTAAACCAATAGTTCCACAACTCAGTGCCGTTATGGTGAAAGAAACCTGTAATGCGGGATGTATTTTCCGCGGCAAATGAAACAACTTACTGCACCAGGAAACCTCCAGTGCAGTAAGCTTTTCTCAGGCAATATTCAAATATTTATGTGTTTGCATAGACAACCGCCAATTACGGGCAATACAGGTTTCAATACATAAACGGGTAGCATCTTCTTTCTGGCTAATCGGTTGCAGTGCAATAATGCGTGATGAGTTGCCATCTAATGTCGCCAATAACCCATCCAATGCTTCAATATCTCTTTCCCTCGCAACCGGATATTTTATTTCATTAGCCCTTTGTAAAGCTTGCTGCAATACCTGGTAACCACCACGCATATTAACTTTTGGTGAAACTGTCACCCAAGTAGCAACAGAACATTTAACATGATACGTTCCACTAGTTTCTATCTGGCATTGGTAGCCAAGGCTTTCTAACTCTTCGGTCAGAGGAATAAGATCATAAAGACAAGGCTCACCACCAGTAATAACAACGTGACGTGCGGTATATTTCTGTTGAACAAACAGCGCCGCAATTTGCTTAGGCGAAGCTTCACTCCATTCATTGCTTTCACTCGTCTTCAGCAAAATTGTCTCCAATGTCCGTTGCTTTTCCGCTTCTTTCTCCCAAGTGTGCTTAGTATCACACCAGCTACAACCAACCGGACACCCTTGTAGACGAATAAAAATTGCCGGGACTCCGGTAAAAAAACCTTCTCCCTGCAATGTCTGGAATATTTCGTTAATCGGGTAAAACATAAAAATCTCTGGTTTCATTAAGCAAGGGCGCATTATTGCAGATATCTATCCCTCGAACATCAATCTTTATGATAAGGTACGGGGTTTGCTTCGCTTAGCTAACATGCGACTTGTCGAGGCATTGTGTGCTTAAAATATATCTAGCACTGAGAAAGTGACAGGAATAAATAATGCAGAATAATGAAACTCAGCTGAAACGGGGTCTAACCGGGCGGCACATCCGCTTTATGGCATTAGGTTCCGCAATAGGCACAGGGCTGTTCTATGGCTCCGCAGCTGCTATTCAGCAAGCTGGTCCCGCCGTATTACTCGCCTATTTAATCGGCGGTGCTGCCGTATTTATGGTGATGCGTGCATTAGGTGAAATGGCTGTTCACCATCCAGTAGCCGGTTCTTTTTCACACTATGCCAGCCATTACCTCGGACCTTTAGCCGGATTTCTAACCGGATGGAATTATATATTCGAAATGCTGATCGTCTGCCTGGCTGACGTTACTGCATTTGGTTTTTATATGAAGCTCTGGTTCCCTCATGTGGAACAGTGGATCTGGGTACTAAGCATTGTCTGCTTTATTGGCGCAATTAATCTTTGTCATGTGAAGATTTTCGGTGAAATGGAATTCTGGCTTTCTATTGTGAAAGTCACCGCAATTATCGCTATGATTATCGGTGGTATGACCATCATGGTTTATGGATTCGGTCAAGAAACAGATCATGCAACCGGTATTGCCAGTTTGTGGGAATATGGCGGTTTTATGCCTAATGGCATCAGTGGCGTGATAGCTTCACTCGCCATTGTGATGTTTGCTTTTGGTGGTATTGAAGTCATTGGTATCACTGCCAGTGAGGCAAAAAACCCCGAGAAAACGATTCCAAAAGCAATCAATGCTGTCCCTTTCCGTATTCTGCTGTTCTATGTACTGACTCTGTTTATTTTAATGTGTATCTATCCGTGGAATCAGATCGGTCAAGAAGGTAGCCCATTCGTACAGATTTTTTCTAGCTTGGGTATCAATTCTGCTGCTAACATTCTCAATATCGTAGTGATTACTGCCGCAGTTTCAGCAATCAATAGCGATATTTTTGGTGCTGGCCGTATGATGTACGGCATGGCCCAAGAAGGACAAGCGCCTAAATCATTCACCAAGCTGAGCCGTAATGGCGTACCCTGGATGACTGTAATCGTTATGTCAGCAGTTCTATTAATTGGGGTTATACTCAACTATATGATTCCGGAAGAAATTTTCATTATCATTGCCTCTATCGCAACATTTGCTACTGTATGGGTATGGTTAATGATCCTACTTTCTCAGGTTGCTATGCGTCGCAAAATGAGCAAAGAAGAAGTTAAGGCCCTGAAATTCCCCGTTCCTATGTGGCCAATAGCACCTGCATTAACCATTATCTTTATGATATTTGTTATTGTATTACTGGGCTATTTCGAAAAAACCCGCATTGCATTAATTGTGGGAATCACATGGGTAATCTTATTATCAATCACCTATTTCTTTAGCAAAAAGAAAAATATTTCTCAAATCCATCAGATAAAAAAATAATTTTCCTTCATAAATGCCAGATTAATCTGGCATTTATTTTAATTATCCAAATGAAATATATTTAATATTTATCTTAATATAATTTCAACATATTAATTAAAATAATTTATATATTATCTCAATATAAATAAATTTTATTTTTAATAATATAAACCCGTCGAAACATATAATAAAAAGTTACAACGAAGTAAGAATGATATAATATTTTTAAGCTATAAGGTCATGTTTTTTCAATGAATTAAATAAGAATTTAATTCATTGAAAAATAGAAGGATATATTCTTATAATAAAGAATTAATAAAAATTCACAACAAGAGGATTATGATCGGAGGCATCAGTAAGTATCACAGTAGCATTAGCTATATTCAACTCTCGGAAAAAAATAAAATCTAAAGGTCTGCCAAACGCGATTGTTCGATAGTCATCAGTAAAAGATACTTCTTCAAGGTGTAAATATCTGGTAAAACGTTTTAAAGCATTTAATCGTTGCTTACTCCATGCATTAAAGTCACCAGCCATAATGACTGGGCCGTTATGTAAACGAACATGAGCACCAATGTTATTCAACTGGCGGCTATACACATCCACACCAAAACTGAAATTTATCGCATGCACATTAATAACCATTAACTGACGATTATCCTGTAAAAGATAAACAGTGATGAGAGCGGATTTAGATAAACGTAAAAGGGGCTCTTTCTCTCTCAGTGGGCAGCAATAGACAGGATGAGAAGTTGCTAACGTCATTACACCAGAGGGGTGTTGTGGTAATAGAAATGCAGGAACTTGATCAGATATTAGGTAATTTGAGGTAGCAAATTCAACTAAATCAGGGGTTGTCTGCGCTTCTTGTAATAAAATCAACTGGCTTTCGTTAGTCAGCTCTTTCAGAACCTTTCTCCATGAAGGACGCTGCTGTTTATAGATATTCCATACAACAACCCTAAGCTCATTTGTACCAGTGGTCAAAGGAGTACCTACAGGTAATATATTCCCAAGCTGATGAGTCGACATAGGAAAGACACGTTCAACAGGTTGTCCAGCAACATATCTTATCGCATAGGTTTTTTTTACCACGTAAAAAACCTCTTAAATGCAGAATAACTATAAAAACTATCCAATTCTATCAAATAGAATAAGGTAGTTATTGATTTTAATACTCATAAACAGCAAAAAACCCTGAAATTTCTCTCAGGGTTTCTCTGCAAATTAAGGTGGCGGTGCGGACGGGACTCGAACCCGCGACCCCCGGCGTGACAGGCCGGTATTCTAACCAACTGAACTACCGCACCACCGAATTCTCTTTGATTTATATCGCTGTTACGACATAAAACTTAAATATCAAACTTAGCAGCTCATAAACGGCTTTCCTGCCGTTTGCCCTTCGGACCATCGCAATTCGCGACGTTCAAACCCGTTGCCGATGGAGTTTGTCCTACTCTCTGCTACT
>NZ_JAJAFY010000081.1:0-10026 GCF_025384885.1 Photorhabdus kleinii | reverse complement strand
GTTTTCTGTAGCCCGTTAACTGACGGTAATCTTTGTCAAGGCAGATTTTAAAAGCATTCAATGGGACTCAATATGGTAAAAATCGGGTAAATCTGGGTATCAATAAATAACCAAAATGATGATTGAGAAAGAAATATATTAACCATGATGGAATTACGAACAATAATTGAGTGATAAATATACAGAAAATTAGCTTCACCTTGCTTTATTTGCTCAGAAATTTCATCACATTGCCCTTCAAGCAACAACGCTCTGAATTCTGGAGGTAGACCTACCGTAACGCTATATTTTGCAACATCACGTATTAGCGAATTTCTTACCCATAGTTCACTTGAGATAAATAAATTTACTTTGTGTGTATGCGTGCGGATGTTGATGTCAGGTTGGGAGGATATGAAATCAACTGACCTGATAAAAGAGCTGTTGCCGTTGGATGCGAACTTAGAAGGCTACAGAAGGAGTCACCTATAACCGAAAAGACATTCCCGGTCCCGCATTCCAAAAAAGATCTGCCTATCGGCACCGTCAAATCTATAAAGAAAATGGCGGGGATTTAATCCCCGCCGACTTTGGAGGTCATCATGTTTTTCTCAGTAGGTGTTGAGTTGCCGAAAGATGAAAACACCGCGTATGGTCTACTTATTCCTGCGTTGTGTACTGAAAATTATGGCTGTTTTTCTGCCGCTGATAATAAAGAAGACATCGCGATAATGGCGCGTGAGGCTATCTTGCTAACAGTAGAAGATATGGTCTCAAATAATAGAGCAGTTGAACATATTCAGGATACTGGTTATCTGGTTTATGCAAAAAACACAGAATATCAATATGTTGATAGTTGGTTTGTTATCGATGTTGATTTGTCTGAATTTTCCGGAAAGTAACAATGTTGTTCCTGGTGCTAAAAAAGCCTTTAATATTATTACTGTATAAGATCATAGAAACGGGAAAGTCATTAATAAATCTATAATTCGATTATAGCAATGCGGTTGATATCTCAACTGTTTCCGATATTGAATAACAAAGGAGCTTTGAAAGATAAGTTGAATGAAAGGGCTGTCCTGTAATTCATAGTCATGCATATTTGATTGTATCTATAATTATGAGAAATTATGGCCTGACTTTTTTCACCCATGAACGAACAAATACACGCCAAAACATCAAACGCAAAGCTGTTAAAAGCTTGCGTTTTCTTTTTTGTATATCTAGCTCGCTTACTGTTGAATGACCTTCATTTCCTATAGATGAGTTGCGGAAATGCTCTGTGAGATTTATAACGGAAGGCACAATAGCTTTAAGTTTGATTACATTATTTTCTCTAAGTAATTTCCACTCGTCTGCTACTAGCCATACAGGACGTAAGAAATCAAGTAAGCGTTTTGCAGCAAATTTGTTTATAACATAGTCATGAGTTAAAGCCGCATCGATAACACTAACTAAATGGTAATCTTTGATAAGTGGTTTTTTAAAAGTATATATGTACCCATTAATTTTTATTAATAAAAAAACATTTGGTTTATGGGTGTTATTATTATCTATAATTATCAAAAAATCCAATATTTCTCTGATATCTCTGCCTATTTCAGCATCATCCTCCATAATCAAAGCTAGGTTGTGTCCCGCAATTCATTTGGACTGGCTGAAGGTGAAGAGAAAACGTCAATTCCGTTCATTTTTTGAACCATCAATCTACATTTTTGCTATCAATCACCGAGAAAACTGCATGGTTTTTCACTGTGCAGACAGTTGAGGGACACAGCCTAGTTGTATATTTTCTTTAACTATTTTTTCGTAAATTTTTAAATGGCTTAAAGAGCCATCTGGCTCACCGAAAGTCATTGCACTTTTATCAAAATCTGGACAAAGTACTTTAATTTCATCTTATGATAATTCTCGGCCATTCACAGCCTCAATGAATTCAACATTAAGATCTAATTTTTCAGCTTGATATTGTATGGTTTTTTTTCGTTCTGTAAACCTAAATAACGTTTCATAATTCTGCTACACATGGCCTTCTTCAACCCATTGTTATACATAGAATTATGAGTGGTATAAGATGTAGCACTATTTTGGAATCTTATTTAGATTCAGATAGCCGTTTTTAATTTTTCGATAATTACTAGCCTACAGAAAACTATATTCTTAACTGTGTAAAAAAATAAGGCTAATTCAATATAACAGCAAAAATGCAGCTTAAAAGCTATAAAAAGATAATGGAAGTGTGATGATACAGGACTGATTTATTAGTGAAAGAGTAATAATGTTGCTAGATAGAGAACATTTTTCACAGTAAATCTTCACCTTAGTCATTAATTGATACAATTAATCAGGGAAAAGCAGTATAATACCCTATGTCAATCATATTGATAATCAATTAAATGTCTTTAAATTTAACAATTAGGAGCAAGAACACTGATGTTGGTTAAATTCACATATGTATTTATATCAGAATATATATTCAGTATTGAAAGCTCTTTATTGAATAAATCTAAAGAGTTCTTGTAGATAACTAGCGGATTGTACTATTATGAATAATGATATATTAGTTTCAATTATCATCCCGGCCTTTAATGTCGAAGATGTTATAGAAAATGCTATTAATAGTATTTTGAATCAGACATATAAAAACACTGAGATTATTATTGTCAATGATGGATCAACTGATGGCACAATGGATGTACTTAACCAACTGTCTGAACAACATTTTAATATTGAAGCGTTTTCTCAAGAAAACAGAGGGATTTCCGCAGCAAGAAACTTTGGCTTAAGTAAAGCCAAAGGAGATTATGTCACCTTTCTAGATAGTGATGACTCTTTTGAACCTTCGTTTATTGAATCAGTGTTGCGAAAAAATAGTGAGATAAAGAGTGATATTACTTTTTGTTTATTCAAGAATATTTATACAGGTGTAAGGGAAATTTGTTCTAAAGATTATCGAAATTTAGATAATCTGGCATTCAATTTTTTGAATTTCGATTATTTTGGCATTTGTTGCATGTTAATAAAACGTGATTTTTTGCTAAAAAACAAAATTTTGTTTGATGAAAACCTAATTGTGGGAGAAGATATTTCATTTATTTTGTCATGTATCTGTAAGGCGAAATTTTCTTACATCCCAGAATATCTCTATAATTATATTTACCGAAATGATTCCATCATGAATAAGAAGTGGGATGTAAAGAATTATATAGATGAAATCCAAGCTTGGGATAAGATTTATCAAGATATGGATACACAATACCATAAGGAAGATCGTGAAATCTTTATGAGGAAAGTTAAATCAAAAGCCCTAAGCTTAAAAGGCCAGTTAATGTGGAAAATGCTAGCTTCCAAAATGTTTGATGAACTTTCTTCTTTTTTGTCCGATTTTTCTTACCAAAGACAAGATGCTGAATTTATCCGGAAGAGAAATAAGTTTTTATTTAGGCTAAAAATAATCAACTCTAAAAATAAAATAGTTTGGTTGTTGGCTAATTTATTACTGACTAAAAGAAAAGACAGAATTTAATTTTTAGATAGTTATGAAAAAACCTAGATGGCCTACATAAATAGGCCATCTAAGACTGCTAATAAGCTCTATACTTTCCAATTAACAATTCTTCATAGTATGAAATTTATTTGGGAATTTTATCTTCTTTCACTGGTCAGTTATGTGTATTTCATAATGTACTTTCCTTTGGCTAGAAAAATTCTGAAATATAGCAATTGCGTCCTCCATTGAAAAATGCACAATTTAAATTACAGGATCGATTGTAGCTCATTAATTCACAAAGACTCTTAATAAATAAATTTTTCAAAATATTCAATATGGCTAAATACGGTAAAATTTAGCTGTTCATATATTTAAGAACTATTTAATTCATTTTCTCCTGCTACTACGATTTATTATCATATGGTATTACTCGTATTTTTCCATACTAGGAGGTTGTAGTGATGCTTCTATGCTATATAGGTCATTTTATATAATAAATGAAGTATTCTGGTTTATAACGTAACTAAGATTTCTCTTGTTCACATGACGAAAAATACATAGTATTAATAGAAAATCCGGCTGGATGAAGAAATTGAATCTCCGTTTTTCCTACTTTTTGAAAGTTAAACTGCGTTTTACCACTACACGATGTACTATTGATAGATAAATATGAAACTTACAAAAAACCACCTAATCAAGTTACTACCAGTTGTTGCACTCTTCATCTTTTGCCTTTTAACTCATATGGCCTTAGGTTATCGCTTAAAAATAGTGTATGTATTCGCTATATTCTTTATTTTTCTATTGCTAAACAAGGTCACTGTGGTTTATAGGCCCCTGCTTATCGTTCTTAGTATAGCAACTCTCGTTTATGCCCCTGTCGGGCTTACATATGGACCACCAAACTTCAATTTAATTCTTTCGTTATTCTATACAAACGAACAAGAAGCTAGTGAATTTATCTCTTCTATTCCAATTGAATATTATATCTTTAGTGTGTTTATCTTGATCTTTTGTTTATTCTCTCTAAAAGTAAACGTTAATTTACATAGAAATATCAGCGTTTTTCTATTCTCTTTTGCATTAATTACCGTAATACACCACCCTTTAACAGATTTTATACAGGGTAAGGGATTCAATATTCTTAACTCTGGACTTCCTGAAATTAGAGTAGTCAAAGATGTTACTATCAACTTTATAAGTGTGGAAAGTGAATATAAAAAAATGCAAAAAATGCTAAGTGAAAAAGATACGTGGGGAACAGTATCGGAAAAGTCTAAATATAGTACCTATATTGTTGTGATTGGAGAAAGTGTACGTAGAGATTTTATGAATGCGTATGGATTGCCGATACATAATACACCTTTTATGAGCACTACCAATGGGACGCTTTTTACAAATTATATCTCAGCAGGTCCATCAACCCAGATATCACTGGCAAACTCACTAGCAATGGTCAAAGATGGTAAAAATATTTTAAGCAATAATATTGTTACATTAGCAAAAAAAGCGGATTTTTATACCTACTGGATATCAAATCAAGGTTCTATGGGGGTATTTGATACTCCGGTTGCCAGTATGGGAGCAAGGGCTGATTCTCCATTATTTATTAAAAAAGGTGAATACAGTTCTGGTCTTAACAGAAATATTCCAGACACAAATATAATACCAATTGTCAAAAAAGCCTTAGAGGATAAGAAAGAGAAGAAACTAATTGTTATCCATTTAATGGGCTCTCACTCCCCCGCTTGTACCAGAACAAATTATGAATACAAGGTGTTTTTTAAGTCAGAGCAGGTTTCTTGCTATATACAGAGTATTGAAAACACTGATGACTTGCTATCAATAATTACTGATGAAGCACAGAAAAATGAGAAGAGTTGGTCTTTGATGTATTTTGCTGATCACGGAGTATCTTTCTTTGAGAAAGATACTAAGAAGACGAGGCTTGCTCATAATGATAAATATAAGCAAAATTATCAGGTCCCTATGTTTATTACATCTTACGATGATACATCTCGTAATATTATTAACGCTCAACGCAATTCAATGAACTTCTTGATACTACTTTCAGAGTGGACAGGTATTAAAGAGTCTACAATCTCTGAAAATTGTAAAATGTTGTCTAATGAAATATGTAAAAACCAAGATGATGTCCTGGACTTTAATAATAAGGTCATGAAATATAGCTCATTACCAGAAGATAAAATTCCTAAATGAATTTTCATACTATGAAAAATATAAACAGGATATGTGTTGTACCTGATTTATAGATATGTCAATGCTCTATTATGAACTCTTTAAAGGATAAAAATTTAGATGAAAACATTACTACCTCTATTTGGATGGGAAGAAGCTAGTATTGACGATTATCGTGAATGTTACCGTATGTATGGTGGAGGATTGGCAACACACCCGATTGTTTTAGATTTCATTCATAAACATTTCAAATGTGGTGAAAAGTACTATGTGCGGAGGAATTCTGACAGATTATTGACTGCGGCCATATGCGTGTGGAGAGGGAAGTTCCTTGCAAATGATCCCTGTACTCCATTATCAAAATATATCCGTATAGCTATTCCTAATGATGAATTAATTATCTCTGCTGCTCGGGAATGCAGATTTATATTGCCTATCAAATCAAAATTTATATCTCCTTTAAATATAAAAAATGTGATTAATTCAACATATATATTTAACGCTAATAGAAGAGTGTGCATTGCTAAAGAGTTAGGTAACGAAGGAATATCAATAAAATCTCAAAATAAATATAAAGATCGATTGAAACGCTTCCTAAAGGCTGAAGGAAAAATTGTTGATTGTGAATCTTTCAGTCCAAGAGAAATAGCAGACATTTATTTTTCTCTTACTGAGAAAAGATGGGGTTCTTGTTGTGTGGATAGGGAACTAACTCAAGAATTGTTTGAACTAATCCAACCTCTCATATGGGGTAATATATTATTTTACAAAGATAAACCCTGCGCATTTCATTTTATTACAAAGACATTTACTTCTGAACACACTATATTTGAATTTATCCAAGCAGGAATGGATATATCAGATGAGTTGAGGAAACATTCTATTGGCTCCTTGCTAATTTGGAGCAATATAGAGAAGGCTCATTCTCAATATGAAAATGCCAGGTATTCCTTCGGCTGTCCATCTAGAGAATACAAACTCAGATGGTGTAACCTACAACCCATTGGCAGAATATTGAGTCTGTAAAATTAAAAAGATCTATCCCGGTGGATTACAAAATAACAATAACAGTATAATAGACCGAAGACAGACGAAATAAAACGCTTTACGATTGTCATTGGGCTGCGTATAAGCAGCCCCTATTGTTGTTATTCTGGAATCTCAGGCCATTTAATATCAGGAGCTATTGAAGTATCTACACGGCTTAATAATACTAAGTACTTTTTCCATTCAAGTAACAGTGCTTGTTCTTCTTCCGAAGCCAATTCAGCATCAATAGCATATTGGAGCAACGTAATGGTTTCATTAGCTTGTGTGCACAGTATACCGCGTAGTAGCTCTGCCTGCTCAATCTCACTGTCCTTTATTGCCGCTTTATCAGTCACCCACTTTGAGCCGTCCCATCTATCAAAATGAGTAGCAGGTTGTTTGAATGTCAATGTTTCCGGTAATTCACCCAGTTCAGTAATTCCTTGTGGCAGGCGAGTTTGTATGTTGTAAGCTGTTTTTCCACGGTAATCGGGTACAACTTCCCAGTGATCTCCGTTTACTGTGCGCCTAACAGCCATGGAATCGGATTCAGGAAGTGTCGGAGCATCTATATAGGAACTGGCCGGTATTCCTATCCCCTTCATCAGATATTCCGGTGTCGTGCCTATAAATTCCCCTGAATGAGGCGCTGCATGGTAGATTGTTAGCCAGCCGGCTTTTTCTGCCAACCCATCTTTACCCAATATCGCTGTTTCCGGTTCTAAAGAGTATTTTTGTTCTGTCATTATGCTGCCCTTACTATGTAGTTAAATGCAATGTTGCGAGGTCTGTTCTCTGAAGCAACAGGCACAACTCGTGAAGCATCAAATAGAATCCGTTTTTGCCAGACATCTGTATATTCATTTCCTGGAGCATTTTCACCTGAAAGAGAAAAACATCCTCCATAACTATTATTTCCACGTAAAATTGTACCTGGGGTATAACCAGTGATATTACGAATTGCGTCCCCTTGATAAGTTAAAACCCTACGACCACGATCAACACCGCGCCCATCATCCCAACCACGGATAAATTCACCACGCAAATCAGGAAGTACACCGGATGGATAAGCTATAGCTAATTGTGGATATAAAGTTTTATTAAATGATTGACCATTGCATGCGAGATATCCAGCAGGCACATTCGGTAACGGCCACGGAATTGGAGCACCAACTGGATAGATATCGCTTTCTTTTCCAGATAATAAATAAGAGTAGACTTTCCCCTTAACTGCCCCTTTAGGGATTTCTGATAACTCTGCCATCTTAATTAATTGATTAACAGTCGCATTATCTGACACAAAAGCATTTAAAATTATGTTTTGAGCAAAAGGGCCAATGAATATATAAATGTCATAGTTATCACCAGATGTATTAATGGTTGCTAAGTCAGTAGGTGCACTGGTATTAACTGTGTACATCACCGCATTGATTCCGGCAGGCGATCCATTTCCAGTTCTTAAAATTATATTAGCAATAGCGCATTGTTCAAAACTGCCCACGTTGTACCCGGAACCGCCAGCGATATTAATATTGATAGTGCTCATCACTTTCATTGTTACTTCAGCAATTTTTACCCAAGCTGATGTTTGTACTGTCAGGCTACTAATATATTGCTTACCCGGTAGGGCATTAGCCGCGCTATCAATAGTTTCTTTTAAACCCAAGTTCTTCACAAACTCACTTTTATTGGGAATGTCTGAGCCGTTCTGGTTCTTGGACAGTTTTTCATTCAGGGCATCAGTAACGACCAATTGACTCATCACCGTAGTTGTTGATGAGCCCGTTTGCTGTTCTATAAAACCAAGGTTTTCTATAACCAGTTAACTGACAGCATTCTTTGCCAAGGCAGCCTGTTAAAGCATTCAACAGGATCCAATATGGTAAAAATCGGGCATATTTACGTATCAATAAATGACCAAAATGACGATTATGAAAAGCAATATTGCTTTTGGTTGAATTCTGGTTAGCTTTAGTTTAAAAAACAACCTAAAATAAATCACATATATTGGTAAACTATGGGGTATTCCAATTCACGGGAAGTGTTATAACCAGAATCAATTAGAGAGTTACCTAGGGGCTGTTGACGTTTCGTGTACATCTTATGGAGCTCAGTTATGAGAGCTTAACTGAATGCCATTGTCCGGCTTACAACCCCTGAAGGCAAAGTGAGGGGTGGGCGCAAGCCCCAAAATGACCAGCAGCAAGATCGAATCGGCCAAGAAGCTATTGACCAGCGTCAGAATACACTTAGTGTGCTTTATATGCCCCCAAATTATTTGGTTGAAAAATGCACTTATCGTGCGTTTCCGTACGGTTGGGCTTCAGACCCTTTTACTGAAAAAACGGGATGGTGTTTAATACATTCCAGATTTCCAATTAAGCCTATTTCTTTAGTCTGTGCTTTTACTTCCGTTAGATTTGTACAGCCCCCATGCCCTGACAGGCATAGGGCATAAAAAAACGGGGCAATTAAGCCCCTGTGAAATGTAATTTTAAACCCAACGCTTTCGTTATTTTAAACACTGTATTAAATGTAGGGTTTGCTTCCCCAGAAAGTGCTTTATAAATACCCTCTCTACTCATTCCGACTTGTTTTGATAGCTGGCTGATATTTTTTGCTCTTGCGATATTGCCTAATGCAATAAATAAATATTTAGTATCATTTTCCTCTAACGCTGCATTTAAATAGGTTTGAATATCTTCATCATCATTTAAAAACTCAACAACATCAAATTCTTTAAGCTCTTTATTCATGTCAAAATCCCCATTCTTTAGCTATTTCTCTCGCTTTTTTGATATCTTGTTGTTGTGTATTTTTATCACCACCACAAAGCAACAAAACTATTTCATTATTCCTATTAGAAAAATATACCCTATATCTCTTCCCTTGATGAATTCTTAATTCTGATATTCCACTCCCAACAGGTTCTGCATCTCCGAAATTACCTTCTTTCATTCTATCAATTCTTATAATGATTTTTGCTTTTGCGGTTTTGTCTTTCAAAGATTTTAACCATCTCTCTACTTCGGGCGTTCGATTTACTTTAATCATTTTACCCCTCATGATATTTCTATAATACTGAGTATAATATAACCTTTTATGTTGTCAACCGCAGTTAACAGTTTTAACGGCTTTCTGGGTGTTTCATTTAAAAATTCTTCTCAAAACGTCAATAGCCCCTATAAAATATCGTCATGAGATTTGTAGCCAGAGCGTGAGACAACGGATCTGAACAGCGGCGAGGAAAGACTGACTATTTTTCGCATATCGTGTTGCTATATCACGCCAGCGTTTAAGATATTGACGAAGATAAAACCACGATAGCT
>NZ_JAJAFY010000080.1:0-10208 GCF_025384885.1 Photorhabdus kleinii | reverse complement strand
TTAAATAAAAGTGAAATAGCTATTATTCTACAACGTGAAATAGCTAAAGCTAAAAGGGATAAAGTACTGAGTGATAAACATGAGTTTGATGATATTTATTTATCTCAGCCGATTTATAGGCAAATGTATCATATAATATTTACCAATAAATCTAGGGATAAACTCAGTTTCATAACAACGACTTTAGCTTCAGATGATGAATGTTCTATCGGTATAGAAAATATTTATCAAATTTCAAAGGAAATAAAAAAATATTGATGCTGGATTTATTTAAAAGCCGCTTTCATTGTGGCGGCTTATTATTTGACAATTCAAAGTATAAGGCGCACTTGTATTGAGTTGATATCCATATTGGGTGGAATAATTCTTTCTGAATAAGAAATTATTATGTTTTTATTTTACAACAAATAATTAATTTGGTCATTATTCCTTATTCATGCGTAGT
This sequence comes from Photorhabdus kleinii, assembly GCF_025384885.1. Classification (NCBI taxonomy): domain Bacteria; kingdom Pseudomonadati; phylum Pseudomonadota; class Gammaproteobacteria; order Enterobacterales; family Morganellaceae; genus Photorhabdus; species Photorhabdus kleinii. Next base: position 9,763 of record NZ_JAJAFY010000080.1, on the reverse strand, counting down.
GAGTACTCTCTGATTAAACATTTTCATGATTAGGTATATTGATATGCTGATAATCATAAATAAAAACACTTTTAACGAAAAATTATATATAATAATGCTGGGTAAATATGAGATTGATATCCACATTAACATTGAAATAGCTATTAAGATAATTGAAATTAATATTTTGTGTGAGGTTTTTATCTTTTCGTTAGAGTAATTAATATCCTCTGGTTTATATTCGCTTATCAATATATTAAATGCTCTGCTAATATTAACAGATATGCTTATTAACGTAGTAACTAGAATTATTATCATAACGTAATCCACATATCTAAATAATGGATTGTTGAGATTAAATACGGTCATAAAAATAATATATGCAATGAATATATTTGAACAAATAATTTCTTTCCTAAATGCTCCTTTTATTCTAATCTGTGACTGACTGCCTATCCCAATAAGGCTATTTTATTTGCCATTTTGAACCTGGGCAGTGCTCAAAATCCTCACGTACTACGTGTACGCTCCGGTTTTTCCGCGCTGTCCGTGTTCAAACTGCCTGCAACAATTACGCCTATTGGAATAGGCATTTATAGTAGTTCTTATGTTCTAAAGTTTGCTTGTAAATTCTAAACATCATTATATTCCCAAGTCATTTGTTGATTTTTTAACATTATAAAAAACCATTAATATGGTCAATGAAAATTATTAAGATATTCGATATGAATGAAAATAAAAAGATCCCTCATTTGAAGGATCTTTTATAAAAGAAAAAATTAATCAGATTTACGATTGATTATTTCGCCATTAATCGTACTACTTTCGGTTTCATTACTATAAGTTTTCACCAAAGGTATTTTACCGGACAATACACCTTCCTGAACTGCCTTAACAATTCCGCTCACAGAATCAGGTAATGCAACGTTACCGCCTTTACTATTGTCATAACTAGTAACAGATTGTTGTTCCACACTTTGGGTATTAAGAATGACATTGCCTTTCTCGCTACCAATCTGCCCGCCAATCAGATGGGTATTTCCTTTTACATCTAAATTAACCCCTTGATTACCGGAAATAGCCGATTGTTCGCCGACATTTTCCCGATCTTTAATATCAACATTACCTTTGAGTTTACCTGTAACCCCATTAATCCCTTTAATATTATTAAGACTATTAAATGCAGAGGTTAATCTGTCCTGCCATCCTTTCGGTTGTGGCTCTTCGGTTGGGTTTTTAGATGGATCATCTGTCAATACCTCATCTTTCGACACATCGTCTTTAGGCGAATCATCCTTAGTTGCTTCGTCTTTAGGGATATCGTCACTTTTCACTTTGGATTCTTTCGTGTAGTTAATGCCAGCATCAACACCGGCATTTAACCCATGTTCAGTATCTTTACGGCTTTCAACTCGTAGATCACCACCGATACTGCCTTTTACCTGATCCGCCTCTATCCGTGCTCCGGCAACCGTCGTATTACCGCCGCTGTTGATCACGACATTTTCACCTTTAATATGGCTATTACGTTGGGTTGTTGCTTGCAGACGATCAATACCTACTTTGACTTCCCCGCCAAGGCTCTGTTTTGTGGTGGTTGTTGTACTGTCATCTTCCGCTTTCTTGATCGAGCTTGTATTCCCCCCATTGCCTTTCAGGTTAAATTCCCAGCTATCGTTGTTAACGCGGTCCTGAGCAGATACCAGTTCAACATTACCTTGTTTAGCGTTCAAGTCGATTTGCTTACCGGTCACTTGAACACCTTGCAACGTCAAGTTATTGCCCGCACTCAGGTTGACACCTCGCTTACCGCCAATTTCACTTACCTGAGCTGTGGTACTATTTTTGCTATCTGTGTTGTAACCGCCGCCAAGACCGATATGAACATTCTTGCCCTCTGGCGAGTTTCCCCCTTTAGCAGATGCTTCTCCGTTATAACCGGTTGCTGTTTTCGTCGTGCTATTGGTGGCATTATCAAAACGGATATCACCTTTAGCATCTATATTGGCTTTGCCAGCGCCAGTATTCAGAGATGTGCCTTGATATTCAGCATCCCTTTCGACGCGGATATTAATGTCATCCGCAGCGGTAATCCGGCTAGTGACTGCTGTGGTAGTCGCAGTATGGCTGCTTTGTGTGCCGCCTTTGCCTTTACCATTACCGGAGATATCTTCACCGGTGGTGGTATAAACACGTAGGTCAGCATTGCCGCGGGTTTCACTGTGGCTGCTTTCGTGGTGATTCTGTGCTGCTTCACTGTTATGGCTACCGGCAGTCAGTGTAACGTTACCTTTATCAGCACGATATTGAGTACCCTGATCATACAGTTCGCCATTGGTTCTGATAACAACATTGCCGGCCTGAACAGAGGTCACAACCGCTTCGGACTTTTTATCTACGGTCTGGCTGCTACTGCCGTTGGCGGCAATATCTACTCCGAAATTAGGTGTTCCTTTTTTGGTTAAAGTGCTATCCAGCGCAGACTTAGCGGGTTCTTTAACCACTTTCTCAATTGGTCGAGTAACAGCGCTATAATCGACATTGACGCCAATATCCGTGCCAGCCTGTAGTTTGCGATTGGTATTTGATTCCGTATTCGATACGGCCAGATTGCTTACCTTACCTGCCTCAGCAGTATAAGTGCCATTGACTTTATGGTTCGCCCCTTCCTGAACCAATTCGCCGTTGGTTTTAATGTTCAAATTACCTGCGATTTGAGAACCGGAAACAACGGCAGTCGTACTGGTATGATTGTTATTGTTACCTTCATAGTTACCATGAATACCAGAACCAAATTTATCAACTCCTCCGGTAAGGTAACCCCCAACGTACGTTTTACTCTGAGATTTCTCTTCGGATTTTTTATTATCCGCAGCTAACAGATGAACATTCGCGCCGGTGATCTTAGTATCACCTGTAGTCGTCACCAGATTGGAACCACGCAGGGTGACATCTTTATCAGCATCGATAGTCATGCTATCTCCACTCAACGTGGAAGCTTGCTGTGTTATCGTCTGATTTTTTTGACTGTTACTGGTATGCTCAATACCTATTCCGGCACGATACTGTTTGTCTCCCTTTGGTTGGAAGTGGCTTTGTGGCTCCAGAGAGGTGCTTTGTTTATCAACTTGTTTCTGTTCGCCATAAGAGAGCACCTTGATATTACCGGATGTGTTCAGGCTAAGTGCGCCGGTACTTTGCACCTGGCTGCCAATAATCTTGATATCTTCATCACTGAGTAATTTGAGATCTGCTTCAGAAACCAACTCGCTGCCGTGAGATTTCTGTTGCTGGCTATTGGTTCTTTTTGAACCGCTAGTGATGTTGAGTACAGTGCCTGTTCGCTCATCAACTTTGTGATTGATATGACTGACCGCATTATCGATGGTTAATTCGCCACTATTAGCATTTACAAAAGCCCCTTGGACCGCCTTCACTTTGCTGCCGGTAATGGCGATACCCTCATAGCCTGACAGCAATAAACGCCCATTGGCTGTCAATTCAGATGCATGGTTGGTTTCTTTCAACTCACTGTTGTCTTTATTCCCGCCGCCGCCGACACCTCCCCAGTATTTTTTATCATCACGTACAGCCCGGCTATCAGCCGTTTTCTGAACATCGATTTGCAGTTGTTTACCGGCTTCTAATGTCAGATTTTGACCTGCATGGACTTTCGCCCCAAGAATTTCAGCTTGAGTTCCTGCCTTAATATTAAGATTAGTTCCTGCTTGTAATTCACTGGCGATCAAACGCTCGGTCTGTTTACTCTCTTCCCAACTTCCGGTCTGCAATTTAGCCGTGTGATTTTTTTTGTGACCTGTTTCCGAGCTTTTTTCTGTCTCAGTCAGACCGGCAATTTGAATACCTTTTTTCGCTGTAACCGCTAGCTCACCTTTAGCATCTATTTTGCTGCCAAGGATCTTAACGTCACCTTTCGTCGCATTTAAGCTCGCATTTCCTTTGGTTTGGATATTGTTTCCTGCCTGATGCAGTTTTTCACTTTCCTGAGTGACCTCATGGCGCCAGGAATAACCCTGTTGGTTATTAATATTTTTAGTGGATTGCTTTAATTGTTGCCCATCTAAAGTGAGATTAGCACCACTCAGATTCACATCATCACCTACGATATCCGTGGCTGTAATCCGGTTATTACTATTGGCGACTAATGAAATATTTTTGCCTTCAAGCTTAGTACGAGTGAGTGACTGACTGCTTTTACTATCATTGGTATAAGAACCGCTGAAATAGCTTTGGTAATTATTGCTACCATCACGGCTATATGATGATTCGCTGACTTTACCTTTTACCTCAATATCATTACCCAAGAGATCAACATTCCCACCTCGTAGATGTGCTGCTTCTAAATTGAGATTGCCGTGGGAATCAACAATAATCTCATTACTGGCAGTAAGAGTACCTTGTAAATTAACTCCACTGCCTTTTGCGGTATTGAGTAGACGGATACGCCCGGCTTGCATACTCCCCAGATAATAGCTGTCCAGCACACCGGTTAACGCTTGCTGAGAATCAATGAGTTCTCCTGTGGCTGAGGTTTTATTTTCACCACTGATTGCATTAATCTCTTTTTGAGCGGTGACTGGGCCCCGGTTATCAATTTTCGGGGCGATAAGATCAAGGATCGCATTGGCGATTAAACCATCCGATTTAATTTTCAGGCTATTCTGATTGTTAAACGTACTGAAACCTTGCAAATTACCTTGTTCTACCAATGGATTACCCACAACCAGAGAAGCACGGTTAGTATTGATAAAACCACATCCATTACAGGTGATGCCGTTCGGGTTTGCCAGTACATAATCTGCTGCTATACCAAACACCTCCTGCTGACCTAATAACAGGGAAGGGTTCCTGCTGATAACTTCATTCAGAATCAGGCTAGCAGCTTGACCATTCAAATTAGGGTTAGCGGTAAGCTGCCCCGCCAATTGTGATTGCCCTTCCTCTAGCCCATTATTTAGAACGACGCCCATCTGGCCAACGTTGTAATCCAGATATTGGTTATGTGACAGCCCGGAAGAGGAGGGCGTCACGATATTCACAACCGTTGCTTTACCTTCGGCAGCGAAAATATCGGGATGGTGTGCTGGGTCGCCGCCGCCAACGATTTCACTGGCAAAACTGGTAGAACAAGAGACAAGAATGATTGCCATAGAAGCGGCGAGCTTGCCGGTAGGGGATAACCTGAATTTTTTATTTTTCATACATTAATCTCTATCTATTTAGTTATATTATTGTGTGTACAACGTTAGGTACTGCTTAAAGACCATCAAAAGGTGTAAGAAAAACGGACTAGCACCTGAATGGACTCATCAGATGCTTGGCGATTGGAAAGTAACTTTCCTCGACTGGTTTCTAGATCGAATACCATGCTCTGGTATCTCAGCGTGGCGCCAGAACTGATTCCGGCGCTGCTTTGCCAGCCTTGTGGGCTGCGATATCCTTGAACCCGGCCAATATCAATACCGATACGCATTGATAATGTGCTGTTGGCGAGGGGAAACGTCCGGGACAGTGTATTTTGCAGATACCAGCCGTTATCCCCGGATAGCGTATTTTTGCTAAATCCCCGGACTGCATTCCGATCAGTGATATTCAGCCATTCGACGCCGGGCAGACCGCGGCGGTTGTATTGCCCATAAAACAGGTTATTGAGCTGATAAGGCGAGTTGAACAGCATAAAACGCTGATGTAGATTGACCATCAATTTGCCTTTGGTGAACTGCTTATCGAGATAAGCGGTTCCGGTTTGTGCTCCAAACCAAGACAAACCCTGTTCAACACTCAGATTGAGCGTGATTAATCCGGTTGGAATGATATGTAAATGATTAACACCGAGTTCAAAGACACTCAATGTTTGGCTACTGACACCAATCTTGGCATCGTTGATGTAATTATTGTAATTCTTGTAAGTTAATTGCCCGCTGACACTATTAATCTGAGATTGATTACGATAGAAGGCAAAATCGGAACGCATGCCGATTTGCTGAGTATCACCATAAATCTTTATCGTTCTCATTTGTAAATGGGGATGGCTGGCATATTGGGAATAACTACCGAACCCACTGAATGTTGCTGCGCCATAGGGCACTGAATAAAGCAGAGTATAAGCACGGCTATATCGGTTTGATGGGCTATCTAACGTACTACTGGCATTCAGACTGATGAAATCGGATAAACCAAATGGACTGTCAAAACTGGCATTGGTGCGGACCAACCATTTCCCAGTACTCTTTTGCCCATAATTATCAGTTTTGATATTCAATAACCAAGGCTTACTGCGCTGATTATGCAGTTTAATCACCGAACCGCCATTTACCGCTCCCGGTAAAATATCCAGGGTGGTTTTATTGGACTGTAGCCGGTTAGCCTGATCTAAACCCTGATCGAGTTGTGTGATATTGAGTGGTTGTTTTTCCAGACCGGGAAATAGCATCCTACTATTCACCCAGCGATTACCGCCTTCGATTTTTTCAATAAACCCTTCGATAACGTTTAGCCCTAACTCTCCATCGGTATTAGGCGCAATAAACTGAATACGGGCGGTGATATAGCCTTTACTGATATAAAGCTGAGTCAGTTCGTGGCTGAGCCGATTGATATCATGACTGCTGATACACGCCGGGGACAAAGCGCTGAGCGTACTTAAATCCCGAATTGAGAGCAGAGATATCCCTTTAAGGTAAACGCCGGTTAACGGCAGACATTGCTTAGATTCCGGCAATACCGACGCAGGCGTTGACTCAGGAACGGTATTAGCCTGCTGCTTTAATTGCTGATAGCGGCGTTGTTCTATCAGTTGGTTAATTTCCCTAGAACTATCTTGCAGAGTTCTTCTCGCTTCAGTCATTGGCAGATCATCATTTATCTCTGCTGGTGAGGCGATTATCTGAAAGGAAATACAACCTAATATGAGAATAGATATTCTTTTTATCATTAATTCACCGATAAGGATGATATTTTATTCCATAAAACATAAATATAGGGTGATAGCCTGATAGTAATGACATACATATTGGCTAATTTATTCGTTATTAAAGCACACTCCGGGTTATATCTTGCTCTGATTAGTGGATGACGTTTCTTTTATATCTCGATTTTCTATCAGAAATTTTAATTAGTTGGTTATTAGGATAATAATTAGTTAATAAGAGCACTTATTTTACGGCTTATTAATGAATTAACTTAAGTGGAATAAGTAACGGGTGGTGTTTTTTTAATAATAGATAAGGCTGTGCTAGGAAGATTTTTAAAGAAATTAAAGCTTAATCTAAGTAAGTAATAATAAGCTAAATTTTAATTCACTGTTATTTAGCTTGATAGACGATAATGTCAGATGTAATAGTTCCTGTAAGTTATTTTAGCTAAAGAAATAGATAATAGAAAGAATATCCTCTGAATTGATGACAGAATAATTGTCGGAAGATTGTTGAATTTATGGAGAGGAATAGAGTTTACTTGGGTGTTATAAGATTTTATTTATAAGGAAATAATATTATAATATAAATTAGTGTTTGTTACAGACATTTAAATAAATTGAAAAATAAAAATACTGGAAAATTATTTTGGTAATTTCCCAGTAGAAAATGACAATATACAAATGCTTAGCTATTAGTTACTTCAACATATGGATCATATCGATAATAACCTAGGAGCTTTTTACCGTCATAAGCGGCAAAGAACCATGTATATTGTTCTACACCTGGTTTATGAGCTGTTGCTTGGAAATAACTATCTTGAGATTCAACAAAAATTATCTTAGGTTCATCCTCATTTGCATTAATACCTGAAGGGACCATTGGAACTTTTTTGCCCATAGGGTTCTGTGACCATATTTGTGATGGGACAGAGATGACATCGTCTCCTATACTAAGCTTTTTGAATTTATACAATATAATCGTATAGTCGAAATTATTAGATACCGTTGTAGCCCTCCATCTAATATTTGCATTAATGGGAACAGTGACACGGGCACCAGATGAACTCGCCACTTTCAATCCGAACTCTGGAGTATAATTAGCTATATATACATGCTGACGGATAATTGTTGGATCTTTAGGGTCCAGAGAACTTTTAAGATTATTAGTACGAAGATATTCAATAATTGAATCAATATCAATAACAAAGGTTACATCAGCTGTAATAGAGTTCTTGGTTATAGCAATATCATCTTTACCCTGAATGACTTCACTCATCATAACACCTCTTACATATTTAAATTATTTATTGGGAATCGAAAGGTTATTTTGCTTGCTCATTATTATTATAATAACTTTCTTTTTATATAATTAACTATTAAAGTTGAAACAGCTACTGGTATAAAGCATAGTTTATATGGGAAAATTACTCATATATTTATTAGGTATTGCTTCATATAGTTCAATATTTTAGTTAATTTATTTTGTCAAAAAACAAAACATAAAAATTTTATATTAAGATATTAAATAATCATTTATATTTTATTGAGAGCAGTTTAAAATTCTTAATGTGGCTATAATATATTTTTATATATATTACTTTACCTGATTATTAAAATTTCAATCTTATTGATATAATTTCTTTTGTTTACGAAAAATACATTGTGGCTTATCAAATCTTGCTTCTGTATAACAGTAAATAATTATTTTCTTTATTAAGTGTAAATTTTGATACTATAATAAATATTAGGGTTCACTATCAATATTCTTAATTTTTAAGAGGACGTTGAATGAATATTTATCGACCATATACCTTACCCTATAATTTTCATAAATTAGACGTAGATGCACATTTTGTGGCTGAAATTTGTGAGCTTATTAACAAAATTTCGGGGTTTAGTTTGTTCTCCCTTTTATTAAAAGCGCGCTTTCCTATCTCTAACCGAGACGTGTATTTCTTTAATAATTATCATGAATCTTGGAGAGCCGTTTACATAGAAAAAAAGTATTGGATGATTGATCCAGTTCTAAATTTTCGACCTGTGCCGCCTTCTTTTTCAAAAATATGGGACTTGGATTTTTTTTCCAAATCTAATGGGCAAGAGCTTTGGTATGTGAATCAGAAATATGGATTTCGTTCTGGGATCACCTTTGGTCTTCCTGCATTTTCAGGAAGTTATGGAATATTTTCTGTTGCGGGAAAAGATGGGCCTATTGATAACGAGACAATGTATAAATGTAGTGGAGAAATTTTAGGAGTATATATTAGGATAATAAGATACTTAACATCACACACAAAGTATTTACAATCGTTCTATATCGATAATACCTCATTTTCACATAGAGAATTAGAAGTATTAAGGTATACCGCAGATGGGATGACATCAATTGAAATTGCATCAACCATTTGTGTCACTAAAAGTACAGTTGATTTTCACCTAATGAATATCGTTAAAAAACTGGATTGTAAGAATAAATTCCAGGCAATAGCTAAAGCTGCATTGCTTGGCTATATATAACTAATATAAATTTGCAATTATCAGATGATTATATTTTTTATCTTATAAATTAACTCAATGATTAATTCTATTGCTCAAATGGATTATTAGGAGAATTTGAACAAAAATTGAATTTTTACCTTCGTATCTTTATTGGTACCATTGTAAATAACCCGAATTCTGTTTAAACCGTCACTGAAAAATCGTCTTCTGAGTAGAAAACTTTCAGTGATGGTTTCTTCCATTTAAGGCAGTAAGCAATCAAACCGCCTAAAATGGTCAACATAAATCCTTTTATACTTCGGTGGCGCGAATGCTCTATTTGAGAAATGGTTTTTAATTGTCCATTAA